>CAJUOF010000170.1 GCA_910587905.1 uncultured Lachnospiraceae bacterium | reverse complement strand
GGCGGCGGAGTTTGTCCAAAGCTGCATGGACGACATGCAGGACACCTGGATCGACACCATATCCGAAATCCTGTCCTTCCTCACTTATGGATGGAGCTATCACGAGATCGTGTACAAGCGTCGGATGGGGAATACGAAGGACCGGCGGACGAAAAGCAAGTACACGGACGGGCTGGTCGGCTGGATGAAGCTCCCCATCCGGGGGCAAGAGACCCTGTACCAATGGGAGTATGACGAGGAAGACAATCTCCTGGGAATGACACAGATGCCGCCCCCGAACTATGGGATTTACACGATCCCGGTGGAGAAGGCGTTACTGTTCCGGACCAAAAGCCGGAAGAACAACCCGGAGGGCAGGAGCATCCTGAGAAACGCCTACCGGTCCTGGTATTTCAAGCGGAGAATCCAAGAGATCGAGGGCATCGGCATTGAGCGGGACCTGGCCGGCCTTCCCGTGATATACGGGCCGGAAGGACTGGACCTGTGGAGTAAGGATGTCCCGGAAAACGTCGCCGCCATGGCCGGCCTGGAGGCCATGGTCAGGAACATCCGCAGGGATGAAATGGAGGGCGTCGTCCTTCCCTTCGGTTATAAGCTGGAATTGCTCAGCTCCGGCGGGACCAGGCAGTTTGACACCAATGCGATCATCAACCGGTATGACACCAGGATCGCCATGACGGTGCTGGCGGACTTTATCTTCCTGGGGCATGACCAGACAGGCAGCTGGGCGCTCAGCTCCGACAAGACGGAGCTGTTTGCGGTTGCCATCGGCGCATTCCTGGACATTATCTGCGAGACGTTCAACAGCCAGGGGATACCGGCGTTGATCGACATGAACGGCCAGCATTTCGCCGGCATTACGGAGTATCCCAGGATGACTCACGGGGACATTGAGGATTCCGACATCACGAAGGTCTCGGCATTTATCAAGGACATGACGGGGATCGGCCTCCTGGTTCCGGACGACGGCCTGGAGGATTACATCCGGCAGGTGGGGCACCTTCCGGAGCGGACTTCCGACAGGAGGGAGATTGACCGTGGCCGTCAGGAGCAGCAGGACCAGAACCAGCCCCCGGAACCGGAGACAGCCGCAGGGAGCGAAGGAAACGAGGAGGACGAAGAAATACCGGAGGAAAAGGTAAAAGCGGCCAAGAGGCGGCTGGGAAGGGAGGCGGCCACATGGGATTCCGGATGACCGCCCCGAAGCGGGTAAAAAAGGCAAAGACGGAAAATGGCAGGGAGGTTCTGCGCCGTCTGGAGGAATATCTGGAAAGTGACGAGGTTACCGGGGAGCCGGTGGAACTTCTCTGCGGCTTCTGGGAGGATCAGCAGAACGTGATCTCCTACCAGGAATTGAGGAAGGCAGTCCGGGAGGGAGCCATCAGTCAGGAGACCTTGGGCCTGTGGTCCCAGGATTATTCCGTCTTGGTGGCAGACCGGCTCAGGAGCCTGTGGACGGATGCAGTTGTGGCCGGAGCATCCGGCCAGCCGATCCTTGACGGCCTCGCATTTGAATTCAACACGCAGACGCCGGGCATCCTGAGATGGATCAATGAGCGGGGGGCGGAATTCGTCACCGCCAGCACCCAGGAGCAGAAGGAGGCCATTGCGGCATTGTTGACGAAGAAGATGAAAGACCAGCATACCGTCGACGAGCTTGCAAGGATGATCCGTCCCTGCATCGGCCTGACGAAGGGGGACGCCAAAGCTGCCGCCAGGCTGTATGACAGCATCACAGCCAATCTGAAAAAGGAACATCCACGCATGAAGCCGGAGAGCATCCGGAAGAAAGCCCTTGACGCCACCCAGAAATATGCGGAGAGGAAGCACCGGCAGAGGGCCATGACGATTGCCCAGACGGAAAGCGCCTTCGCCTATAACCGGGGCGCCGACGAAGGGGTCCGGCAGGCCCAGGCGGAAGGATACCTGGGGCCGATGAAGAAAAGATGGAGCACGTCCGGGGACGAATCCGTGTGCGATCTCTGCAAATCCCTGGAGGGTGTGGAAGTCGGGATGGATGATGAATTCAACATCGGGGGCAAGGTTTTATTCCCTGGCCACCATATGCTACCTCCGGCGCATCCCAGGTGTGCGTGTGCGGTGGAGTACATCGAGGTGGAACCGGCGAAATTCCATGGACTGAGAAGTGCGGATTCTTCTTTATCCGAAGGTCTGAGAGACGATAGGGAAAGCGTAGAGCATGAACCGCCGGAATATTTGGGATCGCTTGACAATCTTTCTGACGATGTGGTACAGTCGACCTTAGAAAAATATGAGGCGGAGATTGCGGACAGCGATATTGAGAATGCGGTCGTCGTCACAAAATCAGGGCTTGTGTGGCGTTGCCATGGAGATAAAAACGGAGTATATCCGGATATTGACCTGGGTGAAGAACTGACAGGGGCAAGCGTTACCCATAACCATCCCATAGGCTCATTGAATGAGTATTCATTTAGCGACGCCGATCTTAGGCTTTTTGAAAAGCATGGGTTAAAAATGTTGCGGGGGATAGATGAAAGGTATATCTATGAGCTTTCAAGGGAAGCGGTTGAAGTCGATGCTCATGCCACTTTGGAAGAATTGCTGCGGTCTGACGGCGATCTTGCACGGCATGAAGCAGTGATAGAAAGGGCCTTGGAATTGGGTGTTGGCTATAGGAGGTGGAAACGCTGATGACAAAAGCATTGCAGGAGCTTTTGGATAATCTTACAGATGAACAAAGAGCGGAAGCCGAAAAGATATTTCAGGAAAAAAGGAACCAGCTTTTTAAATGGCTTGTTGATGAAGAGAAAAAAACTGATGCGATTTTAAAGGCAGAAGGAAGGTTCCGGACTGGTTTGGATGCAAATAATGACCAGGCAGAAGTGAAGGAGCTTTCAGCAAAGTATCAGCGTCGCTTTGCCGCCTTGCCTGAAGAATGTATCCGCATGGTAACAGACAGGACAGATGAATAGGAATGCCGCCTGCATGGTGTCAGGCGGTATTTTTATACCCATTTTTCATGAGAGGAAGGATATGAAGAAATTTTCAGAATTGATACAGAAATCTGCTGAGGCTCAGCCAAAAGCCCCGGATGATATCCTAAAAGGCTGAATCAAGATCATGAAGTCCGATGCGGAAAAGATGCTGGCCTTCGGCTGGGCCAGCGTCTCCATGCGTGTGGACGGGGAGGTGATTGAGGACTGGCAGGGGGACATCATCGAGCCGGGTGACCTGGAGGAAGCGGCCTATGAGTATGTGAGGCTGTACGGGGAAGGCGGGGAGATGCACGAGAGGGGCGGCGTGGCCGTCCTGGTGGAGAGCGTCGTCTTTACGGAAGAAAAGATGCGGGCCATGGGGATCCCGGCAGGAACGGTCCCGGTCGGCTGGTGGATCGGCTTTAGGGTGCTGGACGAGGAGGTCTGGGAAAAAGTCAAGGATGGGACGTACTTGATGTTTTCGATCGAGGGTGAGGCTGAGCGGGTAAAGGCAGACGATGGGGATAAGACATGAGATCAAGAAATAGGGAATGATCCTGATAAATCAAGCGGCATCCGGAAACGGGTGCCCTTTGTTTTATGTACAGGCCCGTGCAGGGGAAACATGCCGCAGGAGCGGCGCACGGGCCGCACCGGGCAGGAGGATGCCTTTTTTCCTGCCCGATCAAACCTATGGAAAGGAGGCAGTGCAGTGGCAACAAAGCTGAAGAACCTCAAGATCCGGAAGGTGGATTTTGTGGATGAAGGTGCAAACCCGGACGCCCACATCGGGATGTTCAAGAGGAAGGTCGGGGAGGGGAAGGAGGCGGAGGAGGGTGACGCAAAGGGCTCCGGGGGCATCTTGAAAAGGCTGCTTGGCTTTATCGGCAAGGCGGCCGGCATGGATCAGGGCGAGATCGACCTCGCCATGGATGCGATCCAGAATGGCGATTCGGTCAGCTTCAACGAAAAGATGGACGAATACAACAACCGGAAGATTGCAGACGAAATTTGGGACATCTGCTTTGCGCTGGAGTCCTCCCTCTGCTCGATCCTGAACGACGGGGAGATGGACAGCGCCGGGGCGCAGACGGCAATGCTGGAGAGCCTGGAGGAGTTCCATGCGGTGGCGCAGGCGGCGATCCCCAAGTGGGCAAAGGGCAAGGCGGCCAGCATCATCCGGAAAAACGAAGGGCTGTCGGCACCGGAGCTGGAGATCATGAAGGGGGCAGTGGAAAGGCTGAACTCTTCCATCGAAAAAGCAGGCAAGGGTGAGAAGGACCCGAAAGCAGGAGGGGAGACAGAGGGCAAGGAATCAGGTGACCATGACAAGGAAGGAGACGAAGAGGAAATGAAGATTGACAAGAGCAAGCTGACAGACGCAGAGAGGTCTTTTCTGGAGAGCATTGAAAAGCGCTGCGGCACAGAGGATGGAGCCAGCGTCCAGGATGGGGGAACTGGTGCCCCGGCACCAGCAGGACAGATGCCGCCCCATACAGAACAGACGCCGCCCTCGGTTCCTGCCGATGCGGGAGTATCCAAGTCTGCGGCCCAGTCCGCAGAGGAACCGGAGCCGGGAAGTCGGGCAGAAGAGTCCGACGGCATCTACAAGGGCCTGCACCCTGCGGTGAGGGCGGAGCTGGAAGGGCTTAAGAAATTCCGGGAAGAGGCGGAGGAGCGGGAGCTTACCGAGGTGGCGAAGCGGTATGCCATCATCGGCAAGAAGGAGGAGGAACTGGTTCCCCTGTTCAAGAGCCTCCGGGCGGCAGGCGGGACCGCTTACCAGGACATGATCGCCGTGCTGGATCAGGCGGTGGCCACGGTTGAAAAATCCGGTGTATTTTCGGAGATTGGCAAGCCCGGCCATGGCGGGGCGGAAGGCGGCGCATGGGCCGAAGCCGATGTCAAGGCAACCGAACTGATGAAGTCCAAAACGGGATTATCCAAAGCGCAGGCATTTGATGAAGTCTTTATGGCAGATCCCGAGCTGGCCGCAAGATGTGAGAAGGAGGATTGAGAGACATGGCAACTTATTTTGGAACCAGCATCAACGAGAGCCCGACGATTGTGCTGCCTGCCGGGGGCAAGCTGGAGAATGCAAGGGGAATTGCCCTGGCAATCAGCGGCGGAAAGGTGGCAAAGCCCACGGCGGGCGCCCATGTGATCGGGCTGTCCCTCATGGAAACCGATGAAACCGTGGAGGCCGGCATGGATGTCGACATCCAGATCAAGGACATCGGCAAATGGGTGGCCGGGGAAGAGATCGCCGTTGGCGCCGAGCTTGCGACGGACGCCACCGGAAAGGCGGTGGCGGCAAAGGCCGGCGACTTTATCGTCGGCATCGCACTCAGCGGCGCATCGGGGGAGGGAACCTGGGTCAAGGCTCAGATCATCAAGGCGGGCTACAAACCTGCGACGGCATAAGGAGGTAGGAGATCAATGGGTACAGGAAGAGAAGTGGGAAGTGCCGCCGAGATTTCGGCACGGATTGCGAAGGGCTGGAAGCCGAACCGTTACCTGACGAACATGAGCATGGCGTTCTTTGCGAACGCCGGGGATTATGTGGCGACGAGCATCTTCCCGATCTGCCCGGTGGATTTCTCCACAGGGTATTATTATATCTACAACAAGGGGGACCTGGCGAGGGACAACGTGCAGAGGAAGCCGAAGTTTGGCAAGGTGACACCCGCCCAGATGGGCCACACGGACGCCACGTATCGCTGCGAGGTAGATCAGATCATCGTCGGAATCGACCAGATCGGCGCACAGAATTACCAGCGGGCCAACGTCCCGCCCTCCATCGACCCGAAGCGGGCGAAGAACCGGTTTGTCACGGACCAGCAGCTCCTCCATCTGGATATCACCTTTGCCAATAGTTTTTTCAAAGCCGGGGTATGGGAGAATGAATTTGAAGGGATCGCCTCCGGCGGTCCTGCAGCGGGCGGGAGCCAGTTCATCAAGTTCTCGGACGCCAATTCCGACCCGATCAAGTTTTTCGACGCCAGGAAGCGGCAGATCCGGCTTGACGGCAGGCGGACGCCCAACAAGCTGACCCTGGGGTATGACGCCTATCTTGCCCTGAAAGAGCATCCCGACCTGCTGGAGCGGGTGAAGTACACCGGCAGCACGGCCAATCCCGCACAGGTGAACGAGCGGGTGCTGGCGGAGCTCTTCGGAGTCGACGAGATCAAGGTGCTGTATGCCACCTACAATGCGGCGGAGGAAGGGCAGAAGGACGACATGCAGTTCATCTGCGAGCCGGACGGGGCCCTGCTCTCCTACACGACGCCGAGCCCCAGGATCGACGAGCCTTCCGCCGGCTATATCTTCACCTGGGACATGCTGGGCAACGGCAATTTCATGGCGACGGATACCTTTGAGGGCGAAGGGGGCACCCATGCGGAATTCATGGAAGGCCTGCTCTCCACCGACATGCGGAAGACCTGTGACGATCTGGCTTGCTACATGAAGGCCTGCGTGTAAGGAGGTGACGGGTATGCAGTATTTGTGTGAAAAACAACTTACTGCCGGTGAAGTGACATACCATCCGGGTGAAATGATCCCGGATGGGGTGATTTTACCGGAAAGAAGTGGCAAGCTAATTGGAAGCGGGTATATCTCGAAGCTGCAGGGATACGTAGCAGAATTACGGGAGATGGAGCCAGGGGTTTACGGGGAAAAGATTCCGATTTCTGTAAAGTCCGCATCGGACGGAGAAAATGAGCAGGTCACTGTGATTCCGGCAAAGCCGGAAGAAATCCAGCAGGTGTTCTCCATTCTGCAGATGAATGTGGAGGAAGGGGCCAGGATGATCGCAGATGTCACAAGCGAGAACGTGCTGATCCTCCTCCATGCGGTGGACAGCCGCAAGATGATTAAAAATGCGGCAAAAGAGCAGGCGGGCAAACTTTTCCCCACTGATGGCGGTTTAAAGGCATCCAGGGGCGGCAACAGTCCCACAAGCCCTGATATGGAGGGAGTTGATGCCTGATGGCGAAGGGCACATATACGTATGATGCGGCAATGCTCCGGGAGGCCGGCATGGACCGCATGAGGTTTGAACTGGGCGACACGATGGTGGAAGGGCTGTCTGATACCACGGCGCTGACGGATGAAGAGATCGAGGCGGCGCTCGAAGTCCATCCAAAGTCATGGAAACGGGCGAAGCTCATGCTCCTGGAAAGCCTGTGCCGCCGTTTTGCTTACGAGGTCGATACTAAGACCGGCCCTCTCTGGCTGTACATGCAGGAGAGGGCAAAGCTGTGGCGGGAGGATTATGAGAAGCTAAAGAAAGAGGTGTCCGTGGAATCCTGCTGTATACCGAAGCCGGGGAGCGGGATACAGGAGCGGCCGCCGTATTTTTATGCGGGGATGCAGCGGAACGAGAGGGCGGGGAGCGGATGAACAGCACGAGGATGATGTACGTGAGGCCGGGGAACCTGTTCCGGGAATTCATCGTCGAGGGCAACCACCAGACCGTCACGGCGACGGGGCGTGTGGCTGACAGTCATACCGGTGATGGCACAAAGACCCTGAAAGGCTGCCTTGCGGAGGCGTCTGAGGACGACCGGAGGAACCATAACCGGAAGGACCACGTAATCACCCATACCATCATACAGGCCGGGAGCCCGAATGCAAAACGGACGGACAGGCTGATATCCGGGGAGCGGGTGTTTTACGTCGTCGACGTCGACGACCTGGGGGCGTCCGGAATCTCAACAATCTACTATGCCGAGGAAAGGCGGGATGTGAAGTGAAGTTATGGGTGGACGGGAAAAACGGGAGCGCCGGCAGTGCGATCCGTGCACTTGTGAGGGGGCAGGTGGTGGATGTTAACCGCAAGGTGGTCTCCCGGGGTGTCCGGGCGGTGAACGCCATCAGGACTGCCGAACTGAGGGTATTGAAAGGCGAGCGCAGTGGGAGGAAATACAGGAAGTATCCTTTTAAATCCTCCTATACGGCGTCCGCCCCCGGAGAAGCCCCGGCCAGACGCACGGGAAACCTCCGCATGCACTGGAACGGGCAGGTGAAGAGCGAGCCTTCTTCCGGAAACGGCGTTGCCATCGTGGCGGAGCTGGAAAGTCAAGAACGATATGCCAGCTACTTGGAGCACGGGACGTCCAAGATGGCCCCCAGGCCCTTCGTGGAGAAGATCAAGGAAGAGGCGGTGCCGGAGATCCGGAAGATCTACGGGGAGCCTTACGCATAGGAGGTGGGAGATATGGCGCTGGTGACGGAAAAGCCGGCAGCGGCCTTTGACTTGGACCAGATCGGCCAGGGATGTCTGCTCTGGGGCAGGCACCGCACCTGGAAGGAGGGGAAGGCCGGGATCGTGACGTCGGCAACGGAAGGCCGGCTGACCGTGCAGTACTGCCCCGGTATCGGCAACGTGACCAACCACTTTGTCATCCCCGTGTCCGAGGCGGCGGACGGGCAGTGGGAAATCCGGTGGTCTGCCGACCTGGCAAAAATCCAGGAGCACGGGGTGGCGGAAGATACAGACGGGCCGGAAATGGGCCGGCAGGAAACGGAAGGGGTGGAGGACGATGATACTGGAAGAACTGATCTATAAGCGGTTTGTAGGTGCGAAAGACCTTGTTGGGCATCTTGCATCCTTTAACGGGGCCCCTGCCGTCTTCAGCCCGGAGCCGCCGGACAAAGACCAAGATGGGTGGGGCGGGAAGGCGCAGTACCCGGAAGTGATCTATAACTTTGACCTGCAGGCGAACGAGGAGAGGCACAGCGCCGGAACCCTGTCGGTGTCCCTGCTGTGCCAGAACACGACGGAGGTCACGCCGGAGGCTCTCGAACCGATGGTGCGGGGCTGCCTGCGGGATGTGGTCCTGACACCGGTCGGGGGCAACCCGTACTGCTTCGCCTGGGCGAGGACGGACGCTTTCACCGTAGAGGAAAAGAAAGGCGGCGTGACGATCGGGAGCGAGGTCCGCTTTGACATCCTGGAATATCCCTCCCAGGAGACCTCGGATCCGGACCCGGTGATGGCGCTGAACCGGTATATCAAAGAGTTATATCCGGAGTGCCTGGTTTTGTGGCATGACAGGATGGAGGAGATCACGGAAGCATCCGCCGAGAGGCCGTTGGTTTACTGCCGACTGCTCTCGGCGGAAAAAACCAGGGAGACGAACACGGTCGCATGGATGGATGGCAGGATCGCCGTCCACATTTTGTGTCCGGACGGGGAGAAACGGTTGAAGATGGCTGCGGACATCGCAAACAGCCTGTCGCTGTCCGGGGAGGTCATCATGTTGGACCATTCGCCGATGTTCATCCGGCGGCTGCAGGCCAACTATGGGTCGGACTATCTGAAAGCCGGCCAGATTTTTGTAACAGGACAGTATGGGCTGCTGAGATACAGAGCCATGCGGTATCCGGCGCAGGCGGTCCATGTAGAATATAAGTAGGAGGTGCGAGATGGCAAAAGAAACGCAGAAGGCAGCCAAGGCCCTGGAGGCGACCGTCGAGCAGCTGGTGGCGGGACGGGAGGCAGAGCCGAAGAGAGAAAAAGCTCCCGGAAAGGAATCTGTCTATATGGCCGGCGAGCTGGCGGCCAACGCCAGAAAGCTTTTTGGAACCAGGCCGGAATGCGTCATGGCGGCGCTTAAAGCCGTCGGCAGACGGGAGTGCACGGTCTCCGAGGCCGAAGGCATTGTGAAAAAATATCTGAAAAAGGAGGTCCGGTAAATGGCGGGAACATTCATTGCGGGTGAGACAAAGACCCGGCCGGGGGCATATTTTAACATCCAGAAGAAAGGAAATGCCGCCGCATCCGGCGTGATGAACGGAGTGACGGCCGTGGTCTTCAGGGCGGACTTCGGCCCGCTGAATACAGTAGTGGAGCTGAACGTAGACGCCGGTTATGAGCAGACGTTCGGAACCGGGCTCACGACGGACGCAATCCGGGAGGCGGTCCTGGGAGGCGCAAAGACGATCATTGCCTGTCGGGTGGGCAATGGGGGGACCAGAGGAACCGTCAAGCTGATGGACGCAGACGGAGAGGAAGCCCTCGGCATCACGGCGAAATATCCGGGGGACAAAGAATTTGCGGTGACGGTTCGGGAGAAGCTTGCCGACATGTCCATGAAAGAATGCATCATCCATGCAGGAACGGCCCAGTTTGAGAAAATTGAATTTGCCGCAGGGGTGGGGGAAGTGAAGGCGCTGGCGGAGGCGTTTTCGTCCTCCCGGAATTTCACGGCGGAGGTAAAGGAAGGGAAGGAAAACGTGAGCCTGCGGCCCGTATCCAGGAGCCCGTTTGAGAGAGGGGGCAATCCGCAGATCACCACGGAGGATTACTCCAACGCCTTTGCCCAGGTGGAGCCGTATGAATTCAATACCATCTGCGTGGATTCGGAAGACAAGGAGATCCACTTGCTCCTGCAGTCCTTCCTGAACCGCATTTTCGACGCAGGCTCCCTTGCACAGGCGGTTGTGGCGGAAACGCATACGGTTGAACTGGAGGCCCGGATGGAGCATGCGGAGTCCTTCAACGACGAGAAGATGAATTATGTGCTGAACGCCCACGTGGACGAGCAGGGGACCGAGATCGACGGGTATCAGACGGCGGCCCGCATTGCGGGAATGATCGGGGCGGTGTCGGCGGGTTCTTCCCTCACACATACGGTGGTCCCCGGCTTTTCCGAGATCCTCGAAAAGCTCACGAACACGGATATCGTCATGGCGGAGAAGAGGGGCTGCATCGTGCTGACGGCCAACAAGGCGAGACAGGTATGGATCGACAATGCGATCAACACGCTCGTCGAGCCTGCGGATAACCAGGATGACGGCTGGAAAAAGATCCGGAGGGTCAAAACCCGGTTTGAGCTGATCCGGCGGATCAATATGGTCATTGACAACCTGGCCGGACAGATCGACAACGACGCCAACGGAAAGGCGACGGTCATCAGCCAGATCCAGGGAGTCGGAAACGACATGAAGGAGGAAGGCAAGCTGGTGTCATGCAATGTGGCCGAGAGCGGCACGGATGTCGGAAACGTGGACAGCGCCTGGTTTGACATCGATGTGGTCGACAAGGATTCGATGGAGCACATCTACCTGACATTCCAGTTCCGTTTCAGTACGGGCGATTAAGGAGGCGTAAATTATGAGGAATCAAAGAGCGGCGGGAGACGCCAGGCATGCGAGGACCGGGAAGGACGGGGCGTTTTATAACAAATCCGGGATCCTGCTCGCCACGGTAGAGCAGTTTAGCTCGAACGTATCTTGGAACAACGCAAAGTACAGCGTGCTCGGGGACGCACAGGAGCATGAGACGGCAAACACCTTTTCCGTCAGCCTCACCATGTCCCAGATCGTGATCGAGGATGACGAGTTCATCGTCGAGCTTATGAAGGCCTTGGAGACCCAGGTCATGCCCTCCTGGGACTTCCAGGGGACGCTCCTTGGGAGGAACAATTCGGAGGAGCGGGTCATTTACCGGGAATGTGTCCCTTCCGGCCAGGTGGACATCCAGAACGTTTCCGTGGGCGATGTGATCAAGCGCAACTGGAATTTCTTCGTCAATAGGCCGCCCAAGATGCAGTCTTTGCTCACGGTTGACCGGTAAGGCGGAACATTGGAGGGCGGCGGTCTGCCGCCCTTTTATCGTACTGGAAACGATTTTACATCATAGACAAGGAGGGAAAACAGATGTCAAAAGAATTTGTAAAGAAGGCTACCGAGAACAGCCAGGAGGAGACGGAGTCCTTGGAAACTCATGAATACGAAATGGATGAAGAAGAAACGAAAGCCGTGATCCGGGCGAACGAGGAGGACTTTATCCAGGGTCTGATCGAGGCGGCCGGGTTTACGGAGGAGGAAACGCAGCGGATTGAGATCATCCGGGAAGGCAGGCTGTATTTTGCGTTCCGCATCCGGCCCCTCAGCTCGGAAGAGTATGACCGGTGCCGGAAAAAGTGGACGAAGTATGTCCGCAACAAGCAGCTCGGCATGAAGATGCCGGAGGATACGGACCGGGTGAAATACCAGTCGGCGATCATTTACCAGGCTACCGTGGAGGAAGACCGGGCGAAGCTGTGGGATAACCGCAAGGTGTGGGATGCCCTCAATGCGAAAAAGGACCGGATCATGAACGGCCTGGACGTAATTGAATGCTCTTTGAAGGCCGGGGAGAAAGATAAGGTCCTGGCAGCCATCGACAAGCTCAGCGGGTATGAGGAAAACCTGGAGGAAGTGGCAAAAAACTGATCGAGGCCGGAGGCAAGGCATGTCTGTTGCACCATATCTTTCAGACGACGGGCATGACGCCGGATGAATTTTACCAGAAGCCAACAGGAGTGAGGGCGTTTTTGCTGGCCTCCATGCGGATATCCCTGGAATCACGGAAGAAAGGAGGGTGACGGGATGGCGGAGACGCTTAGGATCGAGATCCCCATTGAAACCGTCGACAAGACGGATCCGGAGCTGTCCAACATCATAAAAAGTCTCGAACGGATGGCGAGGACGGCAGACGACGCAAGTAATTCTGCTAAAAGAGCAAGCGGGACCGTGAGCCAGTTTGACCGGCAGGCGGAGAAGACGGAGAAAAACCTGTCCAGATGGGCAAAAGAAAAATACGAAGTGATGCTGGAAGCGAAAGACAGGATCGGTCCGGTCCTCTCCACCGTCGGGAACGGCCTCCGGAATTTTGCCGGAAAAACCTGGAGCGTCACCATGCGTGTGGTGGACTTCATCACTGCTCCCGTGAGGGGGATCCTCAACCTGCTCAAGAATCCCATCTTCCAGGCGGGGGCGGTCCTCGGAGTCAGCATCGGGTTGAAAGATACAATTGATACCTACAAGAATTTTGAGGCCGCCATGTCGCAGGTGGGGGCCATCAGCGGGGCCACAGAAGCAGAAGTGGAAAAGCTGACGGCCAAGGCAAAGGAGATGGGGGCCACGACGAAGTTCACGGCGGAGGAGTCTGCCAGTGCATTCAACTACATGGCCATGGCCGGGTGGAAGACGGAGGACATGCTCGGGGGCATCGAGGGAATCCTGAGCCTTGCGGCCGCTTCCGGGGAAGATCTGGGCACAACGTCAGATATCGTCACGGACGCCCTGACAGCTTTTGGTATGGCGGCTTCGGATGCCGGAAGATTTTCAGATGTTTTGGCTGCGGCATCTTCAAATTCGAACACCAATGTCTCCTTGATGGGCGAGACCTTCAAATATGCCGGTGCCATGGCCGGTACTTTGGGCTACTCCATTGAGGACGTGGCCCTTATGACCGGCCTTATGGCAAACAGCGGTATCAAGGCAACGATGTCCGGCACTGCCCTCAACATGATCTTCACGAGGCTGTCCACGAACACGGGCAATGCGAGGGACGCCCTGTCTGACCTCGGGATCGAATATTTTGATTCTGCGGGGAAGGCAAGGGATCTGTCGGATGTGATGGAAGAACTGAGGGAAGCCACTGCAGGGATGAATGACGAGCAGAAATCCAACCTTGCGAACACCATTGCCGGGGCACAGGCACAGAAGGGCCTCCTGGCAATCCTGAATGCGTCGGAAGAGGATTATTATAAGCTGGCCGACGCCATTGAGCATTCGGACGGGGCGGCGGCAGGCATGGCGGAAACCATGTTGGATAACCTTCAGGGCTCCCTTACGCTGTTACAGAGCGCCACGGATGGCGTGAAGCTCTCTTTCGGCGAACGGTTGTCCCCTTACGTAAAGAACCTTGCGGAATGGCTGACGGACCAGATGCCGGCCATTGAGCAGGGCCTGGAAGAATTTATGGATTGGCTCGATGTAAGGGTTGAACAGCTGCAGAAAAAATTCCACGAGATTGCCAGCACAGAGGAATGGCAGGAAGCGGACTTTTTGGGGAAGGTAACGATTGCATGGGATGAATTTATCGCAGAACCGTTCTCCGAGTGGTGGAATGGCACGGGAAAAGCGAAGTTTGCGGGATTTGCCCAGGATATCGGGAACGGTATCGGTATGGGGCTCAAGATCGGCGTCATGACCATGCTTGGGATCGACCTCGGGGAAACCCTGGAGGAAGGGGCGAGCATCGGGGCCTCTTTTGCGAAGGGATTCTCGGAGGGCTTTGATTTTGAAGCGATCTCGGAAAAGCTGTTTCAGGGCTTTGGGAACCTGCTCTCCAGCGCCGGGAAGCTGCTCCCCGGAGGGGAAGCCGCAGACTTGTCGTCGCTTATGTCCCTGGCCCTTCTCGGCAAGATCGCCGGCCCCATGATCATGATGGGAAAGGGGGCGGCGAGCCTTGGCAAGGGCCTGTTTGGGACGAGTGCGGCAACTGGGACATCGCTCATGGGATCGCTCCTCGGGTCGGCGGCAGCCGGGACAGGGCTTCTCGGCAAGTCGGCCATGCTGGCGATCGACCTTGGCGCCGGGAACCTGGCGGGCGGCGCTTCCATGAGCACTGCCGCCCTGAGTGCGACAGGAATGGCGGCCGGTGCGGGAGCGGTTGCTTCCGGCATCACGCTGGTCAGCGGGGCGGCGGATGTCTACAGGGCTTTCCAGTCAGACAACGAGGAAGAGTCCAAGGTATATATGAAATCCGCCGCATCCAAAGGAGAAGGCGTGCTTGCCGGGGCCGCCACGGGTGCGATGCTTGGCTCTGTCATTCCAGGGATTGGTACGGTGGTGGGCGGTCTGGTCGGAGGCGGCATCGGTGGGATCGCCGGCCTGATCAGAGGTAACAAAATCAAGGAAGAATACCAGGAAAACGTGGAACAGATGCAAAAGGAGGCAGAACGGGCCCAGAAGATTTTGGAACTCACCGGCTTATCCATTGAGGATGCCACGTTCAAGAGCGAGGCGCTGACGGAGGCCATGAATGATGCGGGCGTGTCTGCGGAGGAATTCGCCCTGATGTTCCAGGAAGAATGCGCAAATGTGGCCAAGGAAGCCTTCGGCGACATCACGCTGTCTCTCGGAGAGGTGAAGAAGCTTGCGGAAGAGATCACGTTTGCGGACATGGCGGAGGATCTGAACGAGTTCGCACAGGCGACCGCCGACACCGGGGCGGCGCTCGGCAGCCTGAAATCTTCCATGTCCACCCTGCGGAAGGAGAACTGGAAGGTGAGCCTTGGCATGGAACTGTCGGAAACTGACCAAGACAGATATAAGAGTTCGATTGAGGATTTTCTCTCCGCCAGCCAGGCGTACATTGACGACAACCATTACGAGGCGACGATTGCCCTGCGGCTTTTGGCCGGCGGGGAGGCGGACACTTCCGGGCTGGACAGTTATTACGGCAGTCTGCAAAGGCAGCTGGACGGGCTGGGGGCCGAACTGACCGGGAAGGTGGAGATTGCACTGGAGGACGGCGTGATCCAGTTGGACGAGGCCAGGGAGATTGAAAATTTGCAGAACCAGATCGCAGAGATTACGGGTAAAATCGCCGAGGCGAGGTCGGAGGCGGAGTTCCAGACGCTGCAGATCAAATATGAAGGGGCCGCCCTCAGCGCAGAAAGCTTTGGCGCCATGCAGGCAGAATTGCAGGAGAAGATGGCAACCGCATCTGAGCAGTATGAAAGCGCCTTGACGCTGACGCTCACAAATCTAAAGCTGCAGCTTGCGGATGGGGAAATGACTCCGAGTGAATATATCCAAAAAACGTTGGAAGCCAAAGAAACCTATTATGCGCAGATTGAGGAAGTGAATGCGAGGGTAAAAAGCTTCAACCTGGAAAACATCGCTGCGGCCTGGGATTCCGGCCTGGAAGGCGTCCTGCCGGAGCTGGAAGGTTCTGTTGCGGAGCGGCTTTCCCAGGCATTGGACAATGCGCTCCTGGCCCACCCGGACGTGTCGGCGTGGGAAATACCGGACGTCGTCAGCTGGTTTGGCCTGGACAAGCTGAGCCTGGACGACGTGCAGCAGAGCACGATTGCGGCGGAATTAATCCAGACGGCTCTTGCGGTGCCGGAAGGGACGAAGGAGAAGGTTCTCCAGGATTACAAGGACCAGATACCGACGGCGGAGGAGATCAGGGAGGCGATTGACTGGGACTCCATGACCGTCGGCGATTGGGACGAGCTCCTGGAATCGGTCATAGGCCCGATGGAAGAAGGATCCTTTGGCGCATCGCCGGAAGACGTGGCAAAGCCACTGAAGGAGTACTACGGGGAATGCTTTGAAAGCGTCAAGCAGTCTTATTCGGAGGCCCTGCATGAAGCGTTGGAGAGCAAGGAGGACAACGAGACCTTGAGCGCCTTTATGGAGCAGTATATGAAGGAATCCATGGGGGAATTTGACTTTAGCGGCCTGATGGAGCAGTATGGGCCGCTTTCCAATGATGCATATGGGACATTGGTGGAGGAATGGAAGACAGCCGGCACCAGCTTTGGGACGTCCCTGAACAACGGGGCCTCCGAGAGCCTGGCCGATGGATCCACCCTTCTGCGGACGGCGCTGCAAACCTCCCTCAAGAGCGCCACGGCCAGCCCGTTTTCCGTGAGCCCCACAGTAAATGTGACGCCGAAATACAACATCACCGGCCTGTCATTCGGCGGCAAATTTGGTAGCACCAGCTTTGTCCGGGCGGATGGCCATGCGGCGGGCGGCTATGTGAGCGGCGGCCCCCGGCTTTCCTGGCTGGCGGAGGAAGGATACGGGGAATTCATTATCCCGACGAATCCCGGCAGGCGGACGAGGGCGCTGGAACTATATGAGCAGGCAGGCGCCGCCCTCGGGGTGGCCGGCCATGCGGACGGGGGCTACGTGGGAGGTCTCTTATTTGGCGGAAACGCCGCAGGCAATCCATTCCCCACCCTTGCGGATCACAAGGCTCCCTGGGCCTATAACGAATCTACAGATGGAAGCCAGGAGGAACGTGTACCGCTTTATGGCTCTGCGCCGGAAGTACGGGGCGGAAACGCCGGGATGGATTCGGTCCAGGTCCAGGTGAACGTGGCTCCGGAATTTGTCATTCATGGAGGGGATGGGCAGAGCGAAGAAGGCATCCTGCAGGTGATCCGGAGACACATGAAAGAAATGGCGGATGAACTGGGCGGGGAGATTGCCGGAAAGCTGGAGGAGGTTTTCTCGAACATGCCGCTCAAGGAGGCATAGACATGGATATTCACTTGATGCCCGTGGGAAACGGCCAGAGGTTTACGTTTCCCGCCCTGCCGGAGAAGGTCAAGGGCAAGTATGGGGCGAAGTACCAGAGTTTCGACATCATATCCCAGGGCACCGTGAAGCTTCCCAAAGGGACGGACACGGCGGAGTTTTCCTGGGACGGCGTATTCTTCGGCAGATCGAAACGGCATGAGGCGATTGTGAGGGGCGGGCACTGGAAGGATCCGAATGAATGCGTGAAGATCCTGAACGATTACATGAAAAACGGGACGGAGCTGAACCTGATCGTGACGGAAACCTGGATCAACGTGGATGTCACGGTTTCTTCCTTCCACGCAAGCCCGGTCGGGGCGTATGGGAACATCGAATACTCCATCACCTTCGTGCAGAAAAAACCTCTGGT
>CAJUOF010000169.1 GCA_910587905.1 uncultured Lachnospiraceae bacterium | reverse complement strand
TCACTTCCGCAGAGGTCGGCAAGGTCCTGCTGGTGGGCGGTTCCACCCGTGTGCCGGCGGTACAGGAGAAGGTGAAGCAGCTCACCGGCAAGGAGCCTTCCAAGAATCTGAATCCCGACGAGTGCGTGGCCATCGGCGCTTCCATCCAGGGCGGCAAGCTGGCCGGGGACGCGGGTGCAGGCGATATCCTTCTTCTGGACGTGACGCCCCTGTCCCTGTCCATCGAGACCATGGGCGGCGTCGCCACGAGACTGATCGAGAGAAACACGACGATCCCCACCAAGCACAGCCAGGTGTTCTCCACGGCGGCCGACAACCAGACGGCCGTGGACATCAACGTGCTCCAGGGTGAGAGACAGTTTGCGAAAGACAACAAGAGCCTTGGCCAGTTCCGCCTGGACGGCATTCCGCCCGCAAGGAGGGGCGTGCCCCAGATCGAGGTTACCTTCGACATCGACGCCAACGGCATCGTGAACGTGTCCGCCAAGGATCTGGGAACCGGCAAGGAGCAGCACATCACCATCACGGCCGGCTCCAACATGTCGGAGGCCGACATTGACAAGGCGGTGAAGGAAGCGGCCGAGTTCGAGGCCCAGGACAAGAAGCGCAAGGAGGGCATCGACGCCAGGAACGACGCCGACTCCATGGTGTTCCAGACGGAGAAGGCCTTGGAGGAGGTCGGTGACAAGATCGACGCTTCCGAGAAGGCGGCCGTGGAGGAGGACATCAAGTCTCTGAAGGCGGTGGTGGAGGCCACGGCGAACGGCGAGATCTCCGACGCCCAGCTGGATGAACTGAAGGCCGGCAAGGAGAAGCTGATGAACAGTGCGCAGGCGCTTTTCGCCAAGATGTATGAGCAGACCCAGGGAGCGGCCGGAGCCCAGGGCGCAGGTCCCGACATGGGAGCGGGCCAGGGCGCGGCGGACGACGACGTGGTAGATGCGGACTTCAAGGAAGTCTGACCGCAGGATCGACGATAAGATTGCTTACAAGATGTCCGGCAGACAATGTCTGTGACGGCTCTGCCGGATGGTTTTATCTCCCCCTTATGGATTCAGGGCGGCCCCGCAAGGGGCCTGCCTTGGATTCTTTGCGTAAATTAACTATGGATAGGTGAGGAAAAGTGGCTGAGAGTAAGAGAGATTATTACGAGGTACTGGGCGTGCCCAAGGATGCCGACGATGCGGCGTTAAAGAAGGCATACCGGGTCCTGGCGAAGAAATATCATCCGGATACCAATCAGGGGAATCCGGAGGCGGAGGCGAAGTTTAAGGAGGCTTCGGAGGCCTATGCGGTTCTTAGCGACCCGGATAAGAGAAGGCAGTATGACCAGTTTGGCCACGCGGCCTTTGAGGGCGGCGGCGCAGGCGGCTTCGGCGGTTTTGATTTCAACAGTGCGGATATGGGCGACATTTTCGGCGATATCTTCGGCGACCTTTTTGGCGGCGGAAGAAGGAGCCGGGCAAACAACGGGCCCATGCGGGGGGCAAACTTGCGCTCCAGGATCCGCATTACGTTTGACGAGGCGCTGTTTGGCTGTGAGAAGGAGATCGAGCTGACCAGCCGGGACCAGTGCAAGGAGTGCGGCGGGACCGGGGCCAAGCCGGGGACCAAGCCGGAGACCTGCCCCAAGTGCAACGGCAAGGGCCGGGTGGTCTATACGCAGCAGTCGCTGTTTGGCATGGTGCGCAGCGAGCAGGCCTGTCCGGACTGCGGCGGGACCGGGAAGATCATCAAGGAAAAGTGTCCGGCCTGCCGGGGGACGGGGCATACCAGCTCTAAGAAACGGATCTCCGTGTCGATCCCCGCGGGCATTGACAACGGCCAGAGCGTGCGGATCCGTGGCAAGGGCGAGCTGGGCGTAAACGGCGGCGGGCGGGGCGACCTTCTGGTGGAGGTGGTGGTATCGGAGCACCCGACCTTCCGCCGCCAGGATACCAGCATTTACTCCACGGTTCCCATCTCCTTTACCATGGCGGCCCTCGGCGGGGAGATCCGGATCAAGACGGTGGACGGGGAGGTGGCTTATACGGTGGCGCCCGGCACCCAGACGGACACGCGGATCCGCTTAAAGGGCAAGGGCGTGCCTTACCTGCGGAATAAGGACGTGCGGGGGGACCATTATGTGACCCTGGTGGTGAAGGTGCCGGAGCGGTTAAATAAGGAGCAGAAGGAGACACTCTGGAAGTTCCGTGAGGCCATGGGAGAGACGACGCCTTCCCCGGCCCCGGAGGAAAAGCATAAAAAGAAAGGATTTTTTAACAAGTAAAGGTTCCTTTTTCGGGAGAAGTGTGCTATGATAGTCCCAGTAACTTAAGCGGGCAGGTGAGCCGGAGGCGGCGCTGTCTTTAAAATTTTACAGGTGGTGGGAAAGCTTATGGATCCGTTTCTTTTTTATTTTTTGATCGGTCTGATCATTTTTATCGTGATCGTTGCGGCGGTGACTGCGGTGGTAAGCGCAGTGAGCTGTATTTCGGCGGCGGTTGTCGATGAGGACGAAGAGGATTAGACGGGAAAAGAGCTGTCGTAAAGGATGAGAAGTTTACGGCGGCTCTTTTTATGCACACGCCGATGCAGAGGAAGTATGTCACCAAAGTGGCGCATCGGCGTTCTACGCTCCGCTTCGGTCGGTGCTGAACGCGTGCCACTGGCACACAGCACCGCACGAGCAGGGGAAAAGAGCGCTCCCCTACTTGATCGCACATGCCGATGCAGGGGAAATATGCCACTAAAGTGGCGCGTGAGCAGGGGAAAGAAGTTTTTCCGCAGAAGAAAAGGGGAGGATTTGTGATGAATGAGTTAAGGGAAAAGGGGAATCTGGGAGCGCTGCTGCCCATCGGGATTTTTCTGCTCCTGTTTTTGGGTGTGGGGCTTTTGAGCGGAGATTTTTATGCGATGCCGGCCATTGTGGCGTTTTTGATCGCGCTGGTGGCGGCTTTTTTTCAGAACAGGAAGCGGTCTTTCGGGGAGAAGCTTAAGACGGCGGCGGAGGGAATCGGCAATGAGGACATCATCACCATGTGCCTCATTTATCTGGCGGCCGGGGCTTTCTCCGGCACGGTGACGGCGGCCGGGGGAGCGGACAGCACCGTGGCCCTTGGTCTCTCCATCCTGCCGCCCGGCATTGCGGTGGCGGGCCTTATGCTGATCGGCTGTTTTATCTCGGTGTCCATGGGCACCAGCATGGGAACCATCGGCACTCTGGCCCCCATTGCCGTGGGGATCAGTGCGAAGACGGGATTTTCCATGGCGATCTGTATCGGGGCCGTGGTCAGCGGGGCCATGTTCGGCGACAATCTTTCGATGATCTCGGATACCACCATTGCGGCGGTCCGCACCCAGGGCTGTGAGATGCGGGACAAGTTCAGGGAGAATTTTTTCCTGGTGCTTCCGGCGGCCGTGGTCTCGCTGATTATTTACGTGGTGGTGAGCCGCAATGTCTCTTATCAGGTGAGCACGGACATGACTTATAATCTGTGGCAGGTGCTTCCTTATCTGGTGGTCCTGGTGGGAGCCCTGGCGGGGCTTAACGTGTTTCTGGTGCTGATCGGCGGGACCATCCTCTCGGTCTTTGCGGGCCTTGGGACGGGAACCATTCTCTTGGGGGATGTGTTCAAGGTCATGGGGGACGGCGTCACTTCCATGTATGACATTACGGTGATCTCCATGATCGTGGCGGCCATTGTGGCGCTGGTGAAGAAGAACGGAGGTATTGCCTGTATCCTGAATATGATTCACAGGCGGATCAGGGGAAAGAAGGGCGGCGAGCTGGGAATCGCGGCTTTGGCGGTGCTCACGGACATGGCGACGGCCAACAACACGGTGGCCATCGTGATCGCCGGCCCTATTGCCAAGGAGATCAGCAGTGACTACGGGATCTCCCCCAGGCGGTCGGCCTCCCTCCTGGATATTTTCGCCTCGGTGACCCAGGGGCTGATCCCTTACGGGGCCCAGCTTCTTCTGGCGGCGGGGCAGACGGGGATCTCGCCTCTGGAGATCATTCCCTATACCTTTTATCCGGTGCTGATGGGGATCAGTGTGATCGCCATTATCCTTTTGCGGAAGCAGAAAGATTGAGTATTCACCTGAGTTTCCGCATTTTTATCTGAAGAAACTCGGAAGAAAAAGCGGTTCTTTGTCTACGTTCCACTTCGGTCGGCGCTAAACGAGTGTCACTGGCACTCAGCGCCACACCGAAACACGCTTCCGCTCTTGAAAGCTCGCAGCGGTGCTAAGGAGCTTCCGGCGCTTAGGCTTGGAACCTCCTAAGAACCGGCGGCTTTCAAATGGTTTCGGCTTAGAAAAAACCGTTTTTCTTCCTGACATCTTTGACAGAATATAAGATGCGGGAACTCAGGGAATTGATTGAGGAGGATGTATTATGATATGGATTCGCGGCGGCCATGTCCTTGATCCGGATACGGGGCGGGACGGAATCTATGACGTTTTGGTGGCGGACGGGAAGATCTGCCGGGTGCAGGAGTCGGGAGCTTTTTCCGACGGGGAGCCAAAAGGCGGGGAAGCCTGCCGGGTGATCGACGGGACGGGGCTCTATGTGATGCCGGGGATCGTGGATCTCCATGTGCACCTTCGGGACCCGGGCTTTGAGTATAAAGAGACTTTGGCCACAGGCGGTCTGGCGGCGGCAAAGGGGGGCGTGACGACCATCTGCGCTATGCCCAACACAGATCCGGTGACCGACTCGCCGGAGAAGATCCGTGCCCAGAGGGAGCGGGCCAGACGGGAGTGCCCGGTCCACGTCTCTTTTGTGGGGGCGGTGACTGTGGGACAGAAAGGAGAGGCGCTGACAGACATTGTCGGCATGAAGCGGGAGGGTATGGCCTGTATCAGCGAGGACGGGAAGTCCGTCATGGATGCAAAGCTCTATAAGAAGGCCATGGAGACTGCCGCAGAGGAAGACGTTCTGGTGCTGGCCCACTGCGAGGACCAGAATATGATCCATGGTACTGTGATCGTCAATGAGTCGGAGTATTCAAGAAGCCTCGGACTTTCCGGTGTCACCAACGCGGTGGAGGATGTGATCGCGGCCAGGGACATTCTTCTGGCGAAGGAGACCGGGGCCAGGCTCCACCTGTGCCACTGTTCCATGAGGGACAGTGT
>CAJUOF010000168.1 GCA_910587905.1 uncultured Lachnospiraceae bacterium | reverse complement strand
CCTCCTTCTCCACCGATCCCCCTCTGGAATCTGTTTTTTTCATCCTAACATTCCTCCGCCCCAAATACCAATACGGAAATTCGAACAATGTATAGAGGGCGTTTATAAAAAACGAAGACATCTGCCACGGGACCCAACTCCCGTTTGACAGATGTCTGCAACCGTTACACCTTCTCTTTATATTTTCTCAGTTCCGCCTCTAATGCCAATATTTTTGCCACTGCTGTTTGTTTTTCCCGTTCTGCTTTCCGCCTTTCCTGTTCTGCCTGATCCGCCCTGCGCCGCTCCCGCTCCGTGTTTTCCCGCTCTTCCTCCCGGCCCTGCCTAAGCAATTCTTGATCTCTTTCCCAGGATTTCATATAACTGATCTCCACCTCCTTATTCCGCTTCACGACCTCAACGATGTGATGGATCTTCTCGAGCTCCGGATTCACCGCATTTTCCGCGATACTCGCTTCCATGTAGCGCAAAAGCTGGCCAAGGGCTTTCGGAGCCTGTCCCTTTGTCCCCTTTGTGTACAGAAACAACGTTTGCGCCCCATCGTCATAAGGCATCTCCGGATCTTCCTTGCACATGCTGCGGATCGTGTAGATCATCCGGTCTGCCCCGAACGGATCGTCGGAGAGGATAAATATGACGATCACGTCCTTCAAGCTCTCGTAGTCCGCCCCTGATTTCAGACAATCCGCATCGATCAATGCATGATAGAAACGGGTGCGACGGGAGATCTCCCCGGGACTCATCTTCTTCTGGTCCGGCTCCACGTCATAGATCGAAGCCCGGCAGGACGCCCCTTCTTCCTCCGCCTCTTCCAGGAACACATCCAGCCTGGCCCCGTGCAGGCCCGTATCCTTTCCGCCATACACTTTCTGCGGCACGACCCTTAGGGGCCCGAATTTCCTCTGAAAAATCGTTTCCAGCAAAAACCGACTGAAAAGCTCTCCCCATTTTTGGTGCCTCATGATCTCCCCAAACAGAAAATCATCCAGCAAATTTAGTTCCTGCAATGTTCTTCTTGACATATTCTCCTCCCATTTCTGCGGACAGAGATGAAAGGAAAATACCTTGTGACTATTCTTTACCTGTGCGTACACTTCCAACCGGGACGTCCTTTCGTTTCTGTTCCGCTATAGTTTCTATTATTTCATACAGGGAATCAGTAACCGAACGGTTCAGATATGCTCCCGGATATGTGACTTTATTTTAGCTTTTTTCGGCTAAACTGTCAAGAAAATTTTCATATAAAAAGAATCAGCAAAATCTAAAGAAATTGCCACACAGGAAAACTCAAATTCCCAATGCGGCAATTTCTAAATAAGACAATTTTTAGCTGCCTCTACCAGGCGGTCCAGCCTCCGTCCATCACAAGATTCGCCCCCGTCATGAAAGAAGATGCCTGCGATGCCAGGAAGATCAGCGCACCGTTATACTCATCCTCCCTGGACATCCGCCCCATGGGCATCCTGGCCGTAAAATTGGCCTGGAACGTGGCGTCCTGCGTGTCCCGCCATACGCCGGCGGGCGACAGAGTATTCACTCGGATCCCTTTCCTTCCCCAATATGTAGCCAGATAGCGGGCCAGGTTGTAGATGCCCGACTTTGCCGCCGAATAAGCCACCGGCTTAATAAAGGGAAATCCCCTCTGTTCTTCCTGATAAGCGTAAATGTCCTGTACCGGGGAGAGCATCCCGTAAATAGACCCGACATTGATGATGGAACCGCCCTTTTTGGCGGCAATCATGCGGGCTCCCACCGCCTGACAGCAAAGAAACGTTCCCACCAGATTCACGTCCACCACTTCCCGGAATACGGACTCCGGAAAGGTTTCAAAAGGCCGCGTCACCTCCGGCGGCGCCGAAGGCTGCATGTCAATCCCGGCATTGTTCACCAGCACGTCCGGGGCGTCTCCCCACGCCTCTTCCATCTGGTCCAGCGCTTTCTCAATCGTCTCCTTCGCATTGATATCCACGGCATAAAACTTTAAATTCTCGTAATCGTACTGTTCCGGCGGGAATATCTCTTCTGTCCGCTCCTTCGGGACATGTCTGGAAAAAACGGCAACCTTCGCTCCTCTTTTGTAAAGCTCTGCCACAAAATTTTTCCCGATCTGTCCCAGTCCCCCGGTCACGATGCAAATCTTTCCCTCGACGCTGAATAAAGAATCCGTCATCATCATTCCCTCCATTTTCATTTTCCTACATCACCCTTGCCTGATCGGCACAAGCCGTCATGGCCTCAATCACGCTGCTCCTAAAGCCTCTCTCTTCCAAAAGCCGTACCGCCTGAATCGTGGTGCCGCCCGGCGAACACACCATGTCCTTAAGCTCTCCTGGATGAAGCCCCGTCTCCTGCACCATCTTTGCCGCCCCAAGAACCGCCTGAGCTGCAAATTCATAAGCCTGCTTTCTGGGCATCCCAAGGGACACCGCTCCGTCCGCCATCGCTTCCATAAACATGAACACATAGGCCGGGGCGCTCCCGCTGACCGCAATCACCGCCTCGCTCAGGCTCTCCGGCACCACGGAGGCCCGGCCAAAGCTTTCCAATATTTCCATCACCCAGCCAAGCTCTTCTTCCGTCACAAGTTCTCCCGGCGACACGGAGGTAATCCCCTCCCCAACCAAAGCCGGCGTGTTGGGATTACAGCGAATGAACTTGAGAGAACGGCCAAACTGTTCCTTAAACCACTGCAGCGTCTTTCCGGGAGCGATGCTCATAATCACCTGTTCATCCGTCACGTCCTCCCTGATTTCCCCAATCACCTGGCTGTAAAACTGAGGCTTCACGGCCAGAACCACGATCTCCGATTCCCTTGCCACCTGACGATTGTCCCTGGTCACACAAATTCCCCAGGTTTTTCTTGCATAATCCAACGCTCCCTGGCTCCTGTTGGAGGCGAGAATTACCCCCGGAGGTATCAGTTTTTTCCCCACAAGGCCGCCAATCATGGCCTTTGCCATATTTCCGCAGCCGATAAATCCAATCTTCTTCATAAATATCCTTCCCTTCTCCTTAAATTGACAACGCAATAATGCCAAAAATACACAGGAAAGCCCCCACAGCCTCCGTCCATTTTACCTTTTCGCGGAAGATCAGCACCGTGACAAGCAAAACCATCACCGGCGATACGGAAGAAATCGCCGACGAGATCCCCGCCGGAATGTAATATAAGGACTGCAGGGTCAAGGTGGTCCCAACTCCGCATCCGATCAGTCCACCGGCCGTCACAAGAAGAATCTGTTTCCGGGCTTTCATATCTGTTCGGACTTCCACCGTCTTTTTTCCGACAAAGGTAAGAATGAAAAGTGCCAGGGTTCCCGCTATCAGCCGGATGTGACTGGCCGCCATGCTTCCGCCTTCCAAATCAATCAAAAGCAGTCCCCGATTGCTCAGCAGCACTCCAAATGCCTGACCCAGCATTCCCAAAACTGCCAGTAAAAGTCCCTTCAGCATATCCCTCTTCCCGCAGACATCCCCTGTCTCCTGCTGCCTGGCCAGAAGAATCACCCCCAGCCCGACGACGACCAGGAAAATCCCTCCCCAGGAAAGCAGGCTAAGCCTCTGCCCATACAATCCCCACGCCGCCAGGGCAGTCACGATGGTGCTGCAGTTGTAGATCATCATGGAGATCCGGTAGGGAAGGTACAGGAAAGAAGCGAAATAGAAAAAATCGCCGAACACAAATCCCGTCAAACCGGACAGGCTCAGATATACCCATGCCTCCAAAGGAATTCCCGACAAGCCGACCGAGCCGTACAACACCGCCCTGAGAACGGTGACACCCGCCAGCGCTACCATGGTTTTTAACAAATTGACGGTAAAGGTACTGATCTTCTTTTCCGCCTGATTGAAGCAGGAGCAGGCCGCCGCATTACAGGCGGCCACTCCCACCGCACACAATTCCCCGATTAAATTTCCGCTCATAGTTTCCTTAAAATAGGGTTCCCTATCTCTTTCAGGAACCCTATCCTCTTCCATTGTTAATTTTCCAAAATGGATTTCTCTTAAATCTTCAGTTTATTCATGAACATATCCAGACGGTTCAGCCCTTCTGTAATCGTTTCGTCCGACACGGCAAAGGACATTCTTACATATCCCTCGCCATATTCTCCAAACGCATCGCCCGGAATCACAACAAGACCGGCCTCGTCGATCAGACGGCTGCAGAACTCGTCGGAGCTCATACCGGCCCCTTTGATGTTTGCAAATGCATAAAAGGTTCCCTTAGGAGCCACACAGCTAATCCCTCTGATGGCATTTAAACCGTCCACAATCATTCGGCGGCGTCTGGTATACTCTCCGACCATGAAGTTCACGTTTGCCTGATCTCCTGTCAGAGCCTCCACCGCTCCCCACTGTGCCGGTACATTCGTACAGGAAGCCTCCAGCTCATGTAATTTATTACAATATCTGATAATTCCTGCATCCGCCATCACATAACCAACCCGCCATCCCGTCATTGCGTAGGATTTGGAAAAACTGTTGATCGTAATAGTCCGCTCCTTCATTCCCGGCAGGGAGGCAAGGCTGATGTGCTCATTGCCGTCGTAAACCAATTTTTCATACACCTCGTCCGACATGACATAAAAATCACGTTCTTTTGCCAGATCGGCAATGTCCTTCAAAAGCTGTAAGTCAGCCATTCCTCCGGTCGGATTGCAGGGAGAATTGAGAATCAGCATCTTCGTCTTCGGCGTCACCGCCTTTTTCAAATTCTCAATATTGTACATGAATCCGTCTTCTTCCAGCATGGGCACCACCACCGGAGTCGCATGCATCAGCACAACCAGCGACGGATACGGAGACCAGTAGGGGCCCGGAACAATGACCTCATCTCCCGGCTCCAGCACCGTCTGCATGGCCAGCCAGATTGCCTCCGTCCCGCCGTTTGTCACCATGATCTCTGTTTTCGGATCGTAACAAAGATGATTTTCCCTCTGCATTTTGTCGGCAATCGCCTGACGAAGCTCAATAATTCCCGCATTGGTCACATAATGGGTGTGCCCATTCTTTAAGGCGCTTGCTGCTGCTCCGATAATGTTGGGCGCCGTGTCAAAATTGGGCTCGCCCAAGACAAATTTCACCAGATCCTCCCGTCCGTCCACCTTATTAAACACCGTCCTGATTTTTGAATTGGGGGCTGATGTAACAAAAGGATTCAGTCCTACTGCCATTTCCTATACCTCTTTCTCTTTTAATGATTCTTTTAACGATTGATCTTAGCATCCCAGATAAGCCGCACGTATCGTCGGATCGTGAAGCAAATCCCTGGCTTTCCCTTCATTTACAATGGTTCCTGTCTCTAAGACATATGCTCTATCTGCATTTTTCAAAGCAATATTAGCATTCTGTTCCACCAAAAGGACCGTCGTCCCCCTCTTATTGATTCGCTTGATAACCTCAAAAATCTCATCCACCACGATTGGTGCCAGGCCCATGGACGGCTCGTCCAAAAGCATGGTATTTCCATGGGTCATGATCCCGCGGGCAATGGCCAGCATCTGCTGTTCCCCTCCGGAAAGAGTTCCGCCAAGCTGGGAAGAGCGCTCCTTTAACCGGGGAAAAATTTCAAAACAATCCTCCAGATCCTCTTTGATCCCTTTGGCATCCTTTCGCAGGTGCGCCCCCATCATCAAGTTGTCATAGACACTTAAATTGGGAAAAATTCTCCGTCCCTCCGGAATATGCACAATTCCCTGTTCCACAATCTTATGGGCCTGGAGCTTTACCAGATCTGTATCATCAAACAAAATGGAACCGCTCTTTGCCTTCTCCAAACCGGAGATCGCCCGTAAAAGCGTCGTTTTCCCTGCTCCGTTTGCCCCGATCAGGGTGACAATTTCTCCCTCATGTACCTCGAAGCTGACTCCTCTGACGGCATTGACCGTGCCATAGGAAACATGGAGATTCTTCACTGACAGATTACTCATCCTCTTCATCCCCTCCTTTTCCCAGATACGCTTCAATCACCTTCGGGTCTCCCTGTATTTCCTCCGCAGTTCCTTCCGCAATGGTCTCTCCGAAATCGAGAACAACAATCCGGTCTGCGATCTTCATAACCATGCTCATATGATGCTCAATCAGCAGGATCGAGATCTCATACATCTTCCGCACCTTGGCAATGATTTCCATCACGTTCTCGATTTCCGTAGGATTCATACCGGCAGCCGGCTCATCCAAAAGGAGAATTTTCGGTTTCCCTGCCAGAGCACGGATGATTTCCAATCTCCGCTGTTCTCCGTAAGGCAGGTTCTTTGCCTGCAGATGCGCCACATCTTCCATTTCAAACAGGCAAAGCAGCTCCATTGCCTCTTCGTCGATCTTTTTCTCCGCCGTCCGATACTTTTTTGTCCGGAACATGGCATCAAACAGAGAATAATCCGCCTCCCGTTTCATGGCGATCCGGATATTTTCCATCACACTAAGACTGTCAAACAGACGGATGTTCTGGAACGTCCTGGATAATCCCATGTCATTGATCTTATAAGGCGCTTTTCCGACCATGGATTCCCCGTCCAGCGTAAGCTCTCCCTCCGTAGGAATGTACATCCCTGTAAGCATGTTAAAGGTCGTCGTCTTTCCCGCACCGTTGGGACCGATGATGGCGACAAGCTCTCCTGTCCCCATGGTGAGATTAAAATCTTTCACCGCCTGCAGCCCGCCGAAACGAATTCCCAAATGTTTTGCCACCAGTGTACTCATGATTCCACCTTCTTCCCGGACCTTTTGATCCTTTCCCGAAGCCACTTTCCAAGCTTAGAATCCGTGGCAGCAATAGTCTCCAGCCCTAAGAATTTAAACTCTCTTCCGCCGAATAATCCATAAGGCTTCCAGATGATAATATAGAGAAGCAGCAATGCATAGATCACCAGACGCCAATCTGCCAGGAAACGAAGAAGCTCCGGCAGGATCGTAAGCGTCACCGCGCCTAAAATCGATCCGCTGATCGTTCCAACACCGCCGGCATATAAGTAAACGATATAGTCCGTCGATTTCGCCGCCGCAAAATTGTCCGGCTGGATAAACTGGATCAGATGGGCATAGAGTCCTCCGGCCACTCCTGCGAAAAAGGCCGCAAAGACAAAAGCCAACACCTTATAATTTCGGCAGTTTACTCCCATTGCCTCCGCAGCAATATCATTATCCCTGACGGCAAGACAACTGCGGCCGAAGGAGGACCGGATAAAATTCCTGCTCGCATACATGACGATCAGAATCACCACAAACACCCAGGTAAAATTCGTCAGCTTCGGAATCCCGTTAAACCCAAGAGCTCCTCCCGTATAGTCCACCACACGCCATACGGCACGGATGATCTCACCAAAGCCCAGGGTCACAATCGCCAGATAGTCTCCTTTCACCTTCAGCGTAGGCATGGCGATGATGAAGCCAAAACAGGCTGCTACGAGCCCTCCGCAGATGATGGCAGCCAAAAGGACAACGTTTCCGGTTAGGGCTGTCCGCTCAAAGTTCTGAAACGCCAGACGTGAAATAATCGCGCTGATATAAGCCCCAATGGACATAAAGCCCGCATGCCCCATAGAAAACTGTCCCGTAACACCGATCACCATATTCAGGCTGATGGTCATAATCACATTAATGCCAGCTATGGTAATTACCTGAAAAATATAGGCATTGATCACCCCAGTCCGATGTAACATGGTCAAAATCAGATAAATCAGTAAAAACGCCAGGTACTCGATCCTGCATATTTTCCGTACTAATTTCATCCTGTCCCTCCTATACCTTTTCCCTGACAGCCTTGCCGCCCAAAAGTCCGGTCGGCTTGTAAAGAAGAACCAGGATCAGGATCGCAAAACAAAGTCCGTAAGAAATGTCCGCCGCAAAAGACTGCAGGAACACTTCCATAATGCCGATGATCAACCCGCCCAGCATGGCTCCCTTAATATTGCCGATTCCTCCGATCACTGCGGATATAAAGGCTTTGTTTCCGATGCTCCCTGCCATATATACATAAATAGTAGGATACAGGCTTCCATACAAAATTCCGCAGATAGCCGCCAACGCCGCACCCAGGGAAAACGTAATGGATATCACCCGGTTCACATTAATTCCCATCAGGGCTGAGGCATCCTTGTCCACAGACACCGCCTGCATCTGTTTCCCAAGGCTTGTATGATAGCAGAGCCACTGCATGAAGATAAGCAGAACTGCGGCAATCGCAATGACAATGATCTGCGTGGATGAAATCTGATACCCTCCCACGGAAATATTCGTCTTAGGCAGCAAAGTCGGAAAATTCTTCGGCAATGCCCCGACTCCGGGAATGCAACGCATCAGATTTTCGATAAAAAGCTGTACGCCGATGGCCGCAACCAGGGAAGCCACCGTCGTTCTTCCCCGCAGCGGTTTATAGGCAAACCGTTCAATCACAAAACCGACCAGTGCGCCAAACAACATCGTACCGATCATAATCAAGACAACAAGTGCTGCAGAATTTCCGCTTCCGCCAAACCACTGGAACAAAAAATACGCTGCAAAGGCTCCCAGCATCATCAGATCCGCATGTGCCAAATTAATCATTTTGATAATGCCGAAGACCAGTGTATATCCCATTGCCAGCAAGGCGTACAGGCTTCCAAGCTGCAGACCGTAAATAAAAAGCTGTAACACATGGCCCATGAATTTCACTCCTAATTTAGACATTTTTTAAATCAGGCGCCGGCGAAAACAGCCGGCGCCTGACCTGTTCGTTTGCAGTACGTTCTTCAAATTCGATTATGGCTGTACCGTCGTCACATAAGTGCCGACTCCGTCCTTGTAAGTCATGATTACTGCTGCCTTATTGGGATTATTGTTCTCATCAAAGGTAACCCGGCCGGACGGAAGCTCCAGATCCGTAGCCGCAATGTTATCCCGAATCGCCTCTTCACTGAAGGTATCCAGATCCTCCAGAGCATGGATCACGATCTGCAGCGCCTCATATGCCAGCGTTGCATGAGAAGCAGGTTTGTAACCATTCACCTCTTCAAATTTCTTTACCCATTCCTGCGCAATAGGACTGTCGCTCTCTGCGCTGAAGCAGGAAATGTAATAGGAGCCTTCCAGTGCTTCCGCACCTGCCGTCTCCGGAACTGTGGTCACATCCCAGGAATCCGGCCCCAGCATCGTGGAGGTAATTCCCATGGCATGAGCCTGCTGAATCTGAAGCGGAATCTCACTTGCCTGATTAGGCAGCCACAGGATATCCGGCTGCTTTGCGTAAATATTCGATAACTGAGCATTAAAATCCTTGACATCCGCACCGGCGTAGGTCTCCGTCGCAACAACCTCTCCACCCAATGCTGTAAAGTTCTCCGTGAAGGACTCCATCAGACCGGTTGCATATGCATCTGCATTGGAATAAAGAATCGCTGCAGACTTTGCTCCCAGCTCATCATAGGCGTACTTAGCCGCCACCTGGCCCTGGAAAGGATCAATGTAGCAAGCCCGGAAGATGCAATCGCCGATCTGCGTCACCTTCTCGTTGGTTGCAAAAGTGGGAATATTCGGCACGCCTGCATCCTGAGCAAGAGGCGCTCCTGCAAGAGCCAGGGAACTTTCGTCCGGTCCGACGATGGCAACGACCCCCAGGTCATTGATGCATTTGGAATAAGCATTGGCCGCCACATCTGCCTTGGAATCGGTGTCGACGAACTCTACATTCAACTTCACCTGTTTCCCCATGATCGTAATACAGCCGTCGGTGGCTTCCAGTTCTTTCTGAATCACCGCCCAGGCATCCTTCTTGTACTGTCCCGCCTGTGCATTCTCACCGGAAATACTCGCCACAAACCCGATCGTCACCTCGTCTGGCACGTCGGCTGCGGCATCACCCGAATCCGCCTTTGTCTCAGCCGCTCCGCCGTCATCTGCTTTCGCCTGTGTCTCTGCCTTTGTGTCGTTATTTCCGGAATCCTCTTTCTTCTCACCGCCGCAGCCTGCCAGTAAACCTGTCAGCATCGCAGCAACAAGCAGCATTGCAAACATTTTTTTCATCTTTTTGATTTCCTCCTTCATCTTTTAAGCAAACGCTTTTTCGATCTGACGCTTTTCCTCCTCCGACAGATGGGTGATCGGGCTGCGGCAGAAGCCTGCATCCCTGCCCATAACTTTCAGTGCATACTTCAAGCGGATCGGGAACTGATTGCCGGCGATACACTGCCAGCGATCGTACAACTGATTCTGAATCTCAAGGGCGCGTTCCTTCCTCCCGTTCTGAGAGCATTCCCACATTTCTACACATAATTTCGGGAAAACGGAAAGGATCGCAGAAATCGCTCCGTCGGCGCCCAGGTCATAGCAGGTATAGAGCATGTCGTCCGTGGCTGCAAAAATCTTGGCTTTATCTCCGCACATCATCTTCATGGCATACAGGGCGGGAACTCCTCCTACGCTCTGCTTGATCCCCCGCACGAACTCCGTTCCCTCCACCAGACGCTTCATTAGCCTCGGCGTGACCGTGTTCTGGGGAATCACATTGTAAATAATGATGGGCATCCGGCACTCTTTGGAGATCGTACTGTAAAAATCAAACATACCGTCCTCGTCCGGCACCAGAACATTGTAAGCGGTGGGGGTAACCATCAGGGCGTCCGCACCGGCTTCCTTTGCCGCCAGTCCGGCTTTCACCGCATCCCTCGTGCAGGTCCTCATGATCCCGCATACAATCGGCTGCTCCTCCTTGACAAAATCCTTGGCGATGGAAATAAGTTCCTTTAACTCCTCATCCCTCAGTGTAGGCCCCTCTCCGGTACTTCCGCTGACACTTAAGCCATGTACCCCGGAATCGATTGCCAGCTTCATCTCTTTCTCAATCAGCTTTGCAGCAATGTTTCCATGTTCGTCAAAGGGCGTGACAATCGGTGGAATGATCCCTTCCAACTTCTTGCTGTACATAATTTCCCTCCACAATGAAGCAATTATTATACGACATCATACAATCATATGTCTAGAATATCACATCCGTCATCTTTTGTCAACTATTCCCGAAATTTTTTCTTCAACACCGGAATTTCCGTGAATTTGCCTCATATCCGCCTCCGTGATCTCCAAATGGCGCTGCATTTCCAAAACTGCCGTTTCCATATCCTTTGCATAAAAACATTGCAGAATCCGTTCGTGGGGCCGTACCGCATTGTTATAAACACAACTGTCGGTAAAGGACTCTCCCCGATAGATCCGGAAGCTATTCAAAAGCTGCTTATTAATATTGATCAACAGCGGATTCTTCGTATACGACATAATCTTCGTATGGAACAATTCATCCAGCATAATCATCTTTGTCAGGTCATGGGATTCATTGGCGTGAATAAAAGACTGATGAACCTCGAAAAGCTCCGCAACCTCTTTAGGCGTCGCCCGCTCCACAGAAAGACGCACCGCCAACGGTTCAATTGCAAAGCGTACCTCCATAAAATCCGAAAACTGGGCATTTTCCGATTCATACCAGTTTTTCTGCGACTTTTGTAAAAAGGGCTGCTCCGATACAAAAGAGCCCTTACCCGGCTTGATATCCACATACCCCAACGCCTGGAGAATTCTTAATGCTTCCCGAATACTGGTGCGGCTGACTCCCCACATCTGACAAAACCCCGCCTCCGTCGGCAGTTTCTGTCCCGGAATATATTGTCCTGTCTCAATCAGCTCCCGAATATTTTCAGCGACCATATTCGTAATGGATATTTTCTGAATCTCTCTCATTGATAGATTCCCCCTTATATTTGAGATATATGCAAGATTTCCTTCGCCTTTATTATATAGTACATTATGCCATCATACAATATTATATGTGAACAAGCTTTACTTGTAAAGTTTTAAAATTACGATAATTTTTCGCTTATTTCAGAAATCCTCTTGACAAATTTGTGAATCTCATTTATCATATGATATACGACATCATACAATTTTGCAAAGAAAAAATTATTATCTTTTAATGAGAAAGGAACCAATTGCCATGAATCCTGTTGTTGAAAAGTATGGAAGAATCCTGCTCCCCCTGATCACGCCCTACGACGAGAATGAAAATGTCGACTATGGAAAATATGAGGAGCTGATCAATTATGTAATCGAAAAAGACGTCTGCGATTCCCTGATCGTCACGGGAACCACCGGTGAGGCTTCTCTGCTCACCTTCGATGAAAGAGTCAAGCTCTTTGAAACCGCAGTGAAGGCGGCTGCCGGAAGGAAGCCCGTCATCGCCGGAACCGGCTGCGCTTCCACCAAAGAAACCATTGCTCTGACAAAAAAGGCAGAGGAGTGCGGCATTGAGCTTTGCCTGATCGTATGCCCTTTCTACAACAAGCCCACTCAGGAGGGTGTATACAATCACTTCAAGGCCATCGCTGAAAGCACCAAGGCTAGTATCCTGCTGTACAACATTCCGATCTTCGTGGGCATCAATATGGAGGCTGAGACCGTCGGACGGCTGGCCGCCATCAAGAACATTGTCGGCGTGAAGGACGAGGCCGGCGTAAATCCTACCCAGATCACCGATTTCTATCTTGCAACAAAAGATGTGGATCCGGATTTCGCTCTCTACAACGGCGACGACGTGATGCTGCTTCCCACCATCGTACAGGGTGCCATGGGTATTGTCAGCGGCGGCGCTCATATCTATGGCCATGAGATCCGCGCCATATTCGACGCCTTCGCAAAGGGTGAGAACGAAAAGGCGAAAGAGCTTTTTGTTCCCATGTATGAGTTCTGCAAGAGCACCGGCCAGAACGGCAGAATCCTGCCCAACTCCATCCTCCGTCCGGCGATCGAGGCAGTCACCGGCGTGAAACTGGGGCCGGCAAGGTCTCCCCTCGCTCCCGCCACGGACGCCGAGATGGAAGTCACCCTTGGCATCCTGAAAAAGCAGGGCAAGCTGTAATCATCATAAGTGTGCACAAAAACATACGACGCCGCCGCAGTTTATGCGGCGGCAATCTTTCTTTGATAACAGGATATCTGATTGGAGGCGATTGACAATGAAGGCGGCAGTAATCACAAAAGATTTTCAACTGGAGATATGGGACCTCCCCGTTCCCGAGGTCGGCGATTACGACGTGCTTTGCGAAATGAAATACGGTTCCACCTGCGGCGGTACGGACCTTCGCCTGATGCACGGCGGACACCCGAAGCCTGTTTCCTACCCGACCATTTTGGGACATGAAAGCATCGGCAGAGTGGTCGAAGTCGGAAAAAAAGTGAAAAATTTCCATGTCGGTGACTTAGTAACCCGTGTCGGCGCTCCGGAAGGGCTTCTCCCCTCTTTGGCCGCAAACTGGGGAGGCTTCGCCCAGTTTGGAATCGCCAAAGACCACTGGACCATGGCCCGTGACCATGTGCCCCTCCCGGCCTGGGATCGATATCGGGTCAATCAGATCATACCGGACGGTATTGATGAAAAAACCGCTCCGATGCTGATCACCTGGCGGGAAACTTTTTCTTATGTGAAACGGCTTGGAGTACAAAGGGGCGATAAGATCCTGATGATCGGCTCCGGCGCAAACGCATTGTCCCTCGCCGCCCATTGCTGGAATATGGACGCAGAAGTCTGGGTTGTCGGAAGTCCTGCCAGAGAGGCACTTTTTTGTTCCTGTCCCGTTTGCAATTATTACAGTTACAAAGAACCCGACCTGCAGACACATCTGGCCGACGACGGCGTAAAAGATCTGGATTATATCATCGACGGTGTCGGTTCCAGTGAACTGGTTAACCGCACGCTCCCCTGCTTAAAGCCACATGGTACGATCGCTATCTATGGATGGAACGATAGAAGCCACGCCGGAATCAATCCCTTTATGGCCAAATCCTCGTTTTCAGTTTATGCCGGAAACTATGACGAAGAAGAAGTGCACGGAGAGGTTGTATCCATGGTATTAAAAGGAATGTTGTCGGCAGAGCTGTGGTATGACATGGAACAACCGGTTCCCCTGGAAAAAATTTCCGATGCATACGAACGTTTAAAAGAGCATCAGGCTTTAAAATATCTGGTCGCTCTAACGTAATGGGCCATATGCATTTCAATCACCCGAACCTACTGCTGTGAATCGCGCAGTCAACAGAACTGTCCCCTTACCCGCATGGCTTAATGCTGCTGCTTTAGAACGAAATATCAATTTCTCACAGGTATTACAAGACACTTTAAAATCTCAACTCAGCCTTTGTTTCTGAATCTTTCTTCATTTTTCCAATGGCGTTTGGCAATAGTTTTCTTCACTGCATCTTATGTAAATGCCGCATGTCCTCGCTGGTGATGTCCAGATGGCGCTGCATTTCCAGGACCGCCTGCTCTGCGTCATGTCTTTTAAAACACTCCAAAATCCGCTCATGTGGGATCACCGCATTTCCGTAAACCTCCGTGTTCATGAAGGATTCTCCCCGGTACATGCGGAAGCTGTCCAGAAGCTGTTTGTTAATATTGATCAACAGCGGATTCTTCGTACAGGACATAATCTTCGTATGGAAAAGCTCATCCAGCATGATCAGTTTGGCCATATCGTGGCCCGCATTGGCCTCCACAAAAGAATCATGAATTTCCGACAGCTCCGCTATCTGCTTTTCCGACGCCCGCTCCACGGCCAGACGGACACCCAACGGCTCCACGGCATAACGGACCTCCATAAAATCCGAAAATTCAACATTGTCCGCCTCGTACCAGAGGGCTTTTTCTCCCAAGCCCGGCTTTTTCTCCGCCACGAACGCACCCTTTCCGGCTTTGATCACCACATAACCGAGCGCCTGGAGCACCCGAAATGCCTCCCTCACGCTGGTTCGGCTTACCTTCAGCATTTCGCACAGCTTCGCCTCCGTGGGAAGCTTCTGGCCCGCCTCGTACTCTCCCGACTCAATTAATTCCTTCATACTTTCCACAACTGCGTCCGTAATCGATATCCGCTGTATCTCTTTCATATGCTTCTCCCGTGAGGTCCTTTCAAAGCTTAAGATATAATACTAATAATTATAACTTACCTATTGACAGGAGTCAATCTCCCATATTTTTCAGAATTTTTGAACGATAGTTTCTCCCACAAAACGCTATAGCTTTTAAGAAGGCCTTGTAAAGTCTATAAAACCAACATATAAATAAAAGAAAAAGGGAAGGAGTAAACGCCATGCTGTCTGCCTGATGTACTTTTAAAAAGAGAGCCCTTTTTCCATGACAGCGCAAAAATACTTAATTTATCAAAAAAGCCCGATATAAAGCTATTTGTATCGGCATCTGCCATCACTGACATTTATTACATTGCTAATCAAACATTAAAAAACAATACAAAAATAAAAAACCTTTTGTCAAATCTGCTAAAAATAGTTTCAATTGCTGGAGTCTCAGAAGAGGTAATTAAAAACGCTCTTGAACTTCCATGGAAAGATTTTGAAGATTCAGTACAATATTCCGTTGCCTTATTGCAGGAAATGGAGGGAATTGTAACACGTAATCCCAACGATTACAAAGAATCAGAAATAAATATATGGACACCGGGGGAATTGTTATTGCGGCTGTAAAGGCTCCGGAACTGAATAAAGCAAAATTCATATTTTTACAGCTCACCACATGTTATGTAACTGCCGCATACCCTCACCGGTAACATTCAAATGTCTCTGCATCTCCAGAACTGCCCGCTCCGCATCGTGCTGTTGAAAGCACTCCAAGATCCTCCCGTGGGGCGTTACCACATCGCCACACATCTCCGTATCCATAAAAGATTCTCTCCGGCATGCGCGGAAGCCGTCCCAAAGCCGCCCGTTGATAAAGATTAAGAGAGAATTTCCTGTGTAAGACATGATCCTCGTGTGGAAAAGCTCATCCAGCATCATCAGCCTGTCCATGTCGTGTCCTACATCGGCCTCCACAAAAGATTCGTGAATCTTCGACAACTCCGCAATCTGCGCCTCTGACGCCCGCTCCACGGCCAGACCGACAGCCAAGCTCTCCAAGGCGCCTCTTACTTCCACCAGATCACAAAGCTTCACATCGTTCGTTCCGCGCCACATTTCTTCCGCCTGCTTTTTGCGGAAATCTTCCACAAAAGCTCCCTTCCCCGGACGCAGATCCACATACTTTAATGCCCGCAGTGTCCGGATCGCTTCCCGGACACAGGTTCTGCTGACCTTCAGTTCCTCACAAAGGACGGCCTCCGGCGGAAGCTTCTCTCCCACTGCCCACTGCCCTGACTCGATCATTTCCCGGATGCTGTCCACCACCGCATCCGTCACCGAAGTCCTCTGTATCTCTTTCATTTTCTCTCTCCGTTCACATCCGTTTCCGGTCCTCCGCCACCTTTTCACCCTCAGACAATCGCACATTTATTTCCCGGAGGGCTGCAAATGGGGGCCACCAGAACCGGTGACCCCCTGATCAATCCTCTGCACGGTCGGATGATTAGTCCATATCTGCCAGCAGTTTCTCGATTTTCTTCTTGTTTGCGTCGTCCAGGTCTCCCGCAGGTCTTCTGGGAAGTCCCACATTGAGGCCCTGAGCCGTCAGCGTGTAGTTGCAAATCTCAAGCCAATGAGGAACGCCGTTCTCCTTATCATACAGGAAGTAGTTCAGGAAAGGAACGATGTTGTTCTGCGCCTTTCTGGCTGCCGCCAAATCTCCGGCCAACACGGCATCCTGGATCGCACGGCACTGTTTCGGAAGGATTGCGGGAATACCGGAAAGCCATCCGTCTGCGCCGCCGCAGTAAGCTTCCATGCCACAGTAATCATGTCCGTAGAATACGGTAATCTTGTCGCCCATGTAGTATTTCAGGTCATGTACCCGGTTGGGATCACCGTGGGCCGCCTTGATGCCGGAAATGGTCCCGTCGTCGATCAGCTCTTTCACTTCCTTGGTGTTCAGCTCATAACCGGCAAACCAGGGATTGTTGTAGATGAACATGGGAACTTCCAGTTCTTTTCTCAGGTTGCGGTAATGCTGTAACACGCTCTTTTTATGAGGCGTGTAGTAGAAGGGAAGCAGGACAAGCAGGGCATCGTAGCCAACGCTCTCCGCATATTTACTTAAATCCAGCGTCGTATGGGTATCGTACTTTCCGGTGCCGCCCACAAGCGGAACCTGTCCGTCGATGAAGCTCGCCACGTGACCGAGCACTTCCTTCTGCTCTGTCTCGCTCATAGCCATGTTTTCGCCGGTGGAGCCTACGATGGAGAGCGCCTGAGCGCCGTTATCCAACAGCCAGGTGAGGTACTTCTCCATACCCTTCTTGTTGTAGCTCTCGTCCGCATTCCAGATGGTACGAGCGGCAGGAGTGATACCAAATACTTTCTTGAATTCTTTCGCCATTTTGTTTCTCCTTTCCTGAATGAACGCATTTCCTTGTAATGCATTTAAATTTAAAATAAAAAATTTTTTATTTTCTATACTAAGACTTTATCAGATGAAACCAAATCTGTCAAGCTGCTTTTGCTGTTTTTTCATGTTTTTTTCCAGGGAATTTATTCAATTTTACCGAAACCGGTCTCTTTGCTTCCAGGGCCAGTCCGTGTTCTGGGAGGCATACTTTCCCCCTGCAACTTCAAGCTCCACGCCGGAAATGTACTGCGCCGCATCGGAGGCCAGAAACACAGCCGGCTTTGCCAGATCCTCCGGAGCCCCCAGCCGCTTCATGGCGATGTTGCAGACGTATTCCTCCTGGTTTTCTCGGATGTTCTCCGTGGAAATATTGGTTTTTATCATACCGGGAATGATCCCCACCACGCGGATTCCGTAAGGGGCCAGCTCCGCCGCCAGCGTTTTTGTCAGACTGCTCACTCCGGCCTTTGTCGCTGCATAAACGGCGCCTCCCGCATGGGGAATTTTGGCGGTGTAGCTGGAAATGTTGAGAAATACCCCCTCTCCCCGCTTCATCATGTAAGGGGCCGCAATTCTCGTGCAATTCCAGACGCCCTCCAAATTTGTCCCCACGATCCTGTCCCAGTCCGCCTCGTCATACTCCAGGAACACTTTCTTTATGTCGATCCCCGCATTGTTGACCCAGACGTCGATCTGCCCGAAGGCCCGGACGACCTGCTCCGTCAGGGCACGAACCTGCTCCGTTTCCCTCACGTCCGCCTGCAGAGCCAGAGTCTTGTCAAACCCCAGCCCCCTCATGTCCGCAAGAAAACGGTCAAGCTTTTCCTGTCCCCGGCCAAACACGGCGACTCTGGCACCTTCCCGCAAAAATTCTTCCGCAATGGCACGGCCGATGCCGGCGGCCCCACCGGTCACCACCACGACCTTGTCCTTCAAATGAAGATCCATGACCTCTCCCTTCCGTCCGGGGCAAGCGCTTCCCGCCCCGGACAGTGCATTTCTTTACCCTAAAAACCGACAAAATTTCCTTCTGCGTCAAACTGCGGCTCCACCAGGTCAGACTCAACCGTCATCCCGGGGATGCTTTCGGCATCCTTAAGCAACGCCTCCGAAATATAAAATTCCGAGAGGGACAGGGTGTTTTTGATCCAGACGATCCGACAGCCTGCCTCCCAGTCTGTCTCCGCCGCTGTCCGCATGGCAAACTTAATGGCCGTCCGCTCCGCCGGCATGACCACGGGAATCTTCACCGACTCCGGCACGGCGGAGGTGATACCGTTGGCATAGGTTTGTTCCAGATCGATCTTTTGATAGAGCCGCATGGTGGTCACGTCCGCATTGCCCACGCCGCCGATGTTCCCATGGGAACAGTCCGTCAGGTCGAACACGGCGATCCGCTGGAAATAAGGCGGCTCCGTGGGAAGCAGAGGCGACCGGCCGGTCACGTTTGGATCCATTCCGGCTCCGCTGATGTTCTTCCCGGCCTCGTCCACCAGAAGAATGTCCGCCTTCCCGAAGGGAATCCTCCCCATCCTTTCCTTGGCATAGAGGAGGAGCTTTGGCTCCTCCGCGAGGATCCGATCCGCCGGAACCGCCTCGATCCGACAGGTCTGGTGATAGGCGTTTTCCACCAGGCCGATGGCAAACATGTTT
>CAJUOF010000167.1 GCA_910587905.1 uncultured Lachnospiraceae bacterium | reverse complement strand
GCCGCATTTGCCTTCTTGTAAATGGTGATCTCTTTGCCATCCACGATGACGGCGCCTTCTGTCTCGCCCTCACCCTCTTTGTAGGAAACAGTGTCAGCCAGCGCATATTTACCCTGAGAAGAGTCATATTTCAGCAGATGAGCCAGCATCTTAGGGCTGGTTAAATCGTTGATCGCCACGACGTCATATCCGGGAGCGCCAAACATCTGTCTGAATGCCAGACGGCCGATACGTCCGAAACCATTAATCGCTACTTTTACTGCCATTTTGAATTCCTCCTAAATGATTGAAGTATTTATAAGTGGTACTATCATTGACTCGTTATTTATTTTACATAATTTGTTAAAAAATATCAAGCTATTTTTTTCCTTTTTTAAGTCGTACTGCCGCTTTTATTCATATTCTACAATTATCGCCATTTCCGGCGAAAATATCCGGCAATATTACACGAGGTCGGTGCGAAAAGCCTTACAATCACTTGAGATTTTCCGGATTCAGACAGGAAAGCTCCGGCAGCACGAACCGTCCGTCCTTTCTTATAAGTTTCCCGTCAAAATAGATCTCCCCGCCACCGTACTCCGGTGTCTGAATGCAGACCAGATCCCAGTGGATGGAGGAACTGTTTCCATTGGGGGCCTCCTCGTAGCAGTTGCCCGGCGTGAAGTGGAAGGAACCTCCGATCTTCTCGTCAAAGAGAATGTCCTTCATGGGCTTCGTCACGTAAGGATTGACGCCGATGGCGAACTCGCCGATGTAGCGGGCCCCCTCGTCGATGTCAAACACACGATTGATCTTCCCCGTGTCATTGGCCTCGGCCTTCACGATCTTCCCCCGCTCAAAGGTCAGGCGAATATTTTCATAGGTGAAGCCCTGGAACACCGACGGCGTATTATAGGAAAGAACACCGTTCACGGAATCTCTCACCGGCGCCGTGTAGACCTCCCCGTCGGGAATGTTGCGGTCGCCGGAGCAGGGGACGACGGGAATGCCCTCTATGGAGAAGGACAGGTCGGTGCCGGGTCCCGTGATCCGCACCTTGCTCGTCCGCTCCATCAGGGAAATGAGCGGCTTCATGGCCTCCCCCATCTTCTCATAATCCAGACAACACACGTCAAAATAAAAATCCTCAAAGGCTTCCAGGCTGGTGCCCGCACTCTGGGCCATGGAGGGCGACGGATAGCGAAGGACCACCCACTTCGTCTTCGGCACCCGGATCTCGTGGTGGACCGGCGTCATATAGAGGGCGTTGTAGCGCCGCAGGCTCTCCTGCGGCACGTCGGCAAGCTCGTTGATGTTGTCCCCGCCCCGGATCCCAACATAACAATCCATCCTTGACATTTTCAGGCCGTCCGCCTCCGCCATCAATTTAAGCTGTTCGTCGGTGCAGGAGAGAAGCATTTCCCGCTGCATCCTCGTGTCCGTAAAATGGGGAAAAGGCAGGCCTCCGGCCCGGTAGACCTCCTTGACCACACACCTTGCCAGATCCTGCGTGTCCATTCCCGTGTAATGCACGTACACCTTTTCCCCCGGCTTCACCCGGCAGGAAACGTTGACCAGATTGTAAGCCAGCCGCTTAATCCTCTCGTCCATCATTTTTTCCCTCCTTAAGAATCAAAAATCGTCCGCCCATGGCTTCTCCCTCCTCCAGGTTATGGGTCACCAAAAGCAGGGTTCTGCCCCGCCGCCTCTCCCGGACATAAGCCATGGTTCTTTTTTTCGTCTCCGAGTCCAGGCCCTCAAAGGGCTCATCCAGCACCACGAACGCACTGTCCGCCATCATGGCCCGGACAATGGCACATCTCCTTCGCATTCCGCCGGAGAGAGCCGAAACCGGTTTTGAGAGAACCTCCCCCAAAAGCCCCACCGCCTCCAGGTTTTCCCGGATTTCCCCGTCCGTTCGCTTCTTGCCCAGGGCCGCCCTGATATTGGACACGGCGCCAAAGGGCTCAAAGAGCCGGTCCTCCTGAAACACGGCGCTTTTTTTCTCCGGCACCCCCGACACTCTTCCGCCGTCAGCCCTTTCAAGGCCCAGGAGAATCCTCGTCAGGGTCGTCTTCCCACAGCCGGATTTCCCCATGAGGACCGTAATTTCCCCCAGGGGAAGCTCCGCAGAAAACCCCTGAAATACCGGCTCCTTTCCATAGCTTTTCCACAAATCCTCCACGATAATCTTCAAAGTCTCTCCAATCGCTCAAAAGCCCGCTTCAAAAGCCCCATAAAAACCTTCTCAAACAAAACACTGGTAAACACCACCACGGCCGTCCAGGCAAAAAGCTCCGCCGTGTCCAGATAAACCTTCGCCTCGTAGAGCCGCTCCCCGATGGAACCGTCCGGGATCCCGATCACCTCCGCAGCCACTCCCGCCTTCCAGGAAATGCCCAGGGCCGCACTGCAGGCCGAGAACAAGAACGGCCGCACCTGGGGCAGGTAGAGATAACAGAACCGCTTAAACCTGGAAATCCGAAACACCTCCGCCATCTCCAAAAGCTTCCGGTCCGCCGACTTCATCCCCGACAGCACGTTAAAATAAAAAATGGGCAGCACCATCAGGAAGGAGATAAACACGGAAAGCCCGGACCGGTCCAGCCAGATCAGGCACAAAATAATAAACGAGGCCACCGGCACCGACTTCACCGCCGTCATATAGGGCCACAGCATGGTCTCTAACAAAGGAACCCCGGCGGCAGCCACGGCAAGGACCGAGCCCAGAATCAGGCCCAGGAAAAAACCTGCCTCGATCCGAAGAAAACTAAAACCTACCGTCAGCCAGAAATCTCCCTCTCGGGCAAGCTCCCCCAGACGGGCGGCCGCCGTAATGGGGGAAACCAAGATAATTTTCTGCCCCACGGCCATGGAAAGAATCTGCCACAGGACAAGAGCGGCCGCTATGGAAAGCAGCCGTTCTCTCTTTTGCCTCTTTTTTGGTCTTAGGTTTTGCTCCTTTTTTTGTCCTTCTCTTCGTTCTCTCATCAGTTCAGATTCAGGAAAAAGCCATCGTCAGGCAGTTTTCCGCCCACGGATTTCGGATTGGCGTCATAGAGCACCTGGAGATACCCCTCCATGGCTCCCTTCATCTCCTCTCCGTCCAGATAGGTCACATTGCAGCCGGGGATGGCCTTCTCGGCCACAGCCGCCTTCACGATATCATATTTCTCCACCAGAGCCGCTCCCTCGGTAAGATTTTCATTCAGGTAATCGGTGGAAGCCTTATATTCCTCCAGGAAGGTCCCAAGTTCTTCGGGATGTGCCTCGGCAAATTCCTTTCGGACCACCAATCCGGCCGTAATCAGCCGGCTCCCGTTCTCCAGTTTATCCCACTCCTCGGTGAGATTTAAGGCAATCCGGAAATTTTCCAGTTGTCCCCCGGCCACCGTCACGAAAGGCTGGGGCAGCATGGCGACGGCGTGGTCCGCCTGGGCCATCTTCGCCACCGTCTCCGTCGGCTCACTCATCCACTCGATGGTCACGTCCCCGTCCGGGTCCACGCCATTCTCCGAGAGCAGATAGCGGAGTGCATACTCCGGCGTGGTGCCCTTGCCGGTCGCATAGATGGTCTGTCCCTTCAAATCGGCGACACTCTGCACATCCTCGCCGCCTGTCTCTACAATGTAAAGAACCCCCAGAGTATTGACAGCCGCAAACTGCACGGCGCCCTCCGAGTTATTGTAGAGAACACCGGCAAGATTGGCCGGCACCGCCGCCACGTCAAGCTCCCCCTTGAGAAGCTTCGGCGCCAGTTCGTCTCCCGAAATCGCCATGGTAAATTCGATCTCGCTCTTTGCCTGTCCCTTCTCTGCATCATCCAAAAGCTTGACCATGCCCATGGAGGTCGGTCCCTTCAGGCCGCCCAGGCGGATCTTCACGGATTCCCCCGCCCCGTCCGTCTCCTGCGCCGCCTCTGTCGTCGTTTCTACTGCCGTTTCTGCCGCCTGCGTGGTCTCTGCCGCCTTCGTCTCCGCCGGCCTCATCGTCTCCTCCAAGACATCTGTCTCTGCGGCCTCTGTCTCCTCCGCTTTCTTTCCGCAGCCGGCCATGGCTCCAAATACCATCGCCGCCGCCAGAATCACCGCACATGTTCTTTTCACCGTACATGTTCTTTTCATCGCTCGTTCTCCTTTTCTTACTGCTCTCTCCCTCTATGATTTCGGATTCCCCTATTCTTTTCTCAGGAAAAATCCGTTATCGGGCACCTTTCCGCCTGTCAAGTCCGGGTTTCTGTCACAAAGCGTCCGGAGGTAGCCCCTCACCGCCTTCTCCATAGGTTCCCCGTCCAGACAGACGATACCACTTTCCCGAATCGTCTCTGCTGTTGCGGCAGAGCCAAAAACACCATGCGTTTTCGCAAGTGCCAGGCCCTCCTCCGGATTCCAGAACAAGTCATTGACCGCTTCCCGGTATTTCTCCACAAAGGCATACACCTGTTCCGGGTGCCTGCTGGCAAATTCTTCCCGCACCAACAGCCCCGTCAAGGCCAGGCGTCCTTCCATGCCCCCGCTGTCCCACGCACCGGCCAGATCCAAGACCACATGCAGATTGCTGACCCTTCCAAGCGCCTCTGTCACAAAGGGCTCCGGAAGCAGGGCCACCGCATGCTCCTCGCTCTCCAATCTGGACAATACCTCCTCCTCGCTCTCCAGCCAACAAATCTCAAGATCCTGGTCCGGAACCAGGCGCACAGCCAAAAGCAGGCAGCACAAGAGTTCCTCCGCCACGGTTCCTTTCCCTGCGGCATAAACGGTTTTTCCCTCAAGGTGCCAGATCCGGCTGATGGTCTCTTCTCCCTTTTCCAGGACATAATACATATTCTGAATATTGGCAGCGGCAAATTTAACCGCTCCGCCGGACTCATGATAGAGGGATGCCGCCTCTTCAACCGGCATCAGGGCAATATCCACTTCCCCGTCCAAAAGCTTTGGAGCCAGCTCCTCCAAAGAAGCCTCCATGGTAAATACCATGTCCTGCTCCCCCTCCGCTTCTCCCGCATCCTCCATAAGCCGAAGCGCTCCCATGGCGGGAAGCCCCTCCACAAACCCAAATCGAAGCGGCTCTTCTTTGTTTCCACATCCACCTATAAAAGTAAGCATGAGCAGTCCCAGAAGAAATGCAAACCCTCTTTTTTTCATGGCGCCTCCCCTCTATGCACTTCTAAGCATCCTCCGCCTTCCCTTCTTCCTCTGTCTTTTCTGTCTTGCTCTTTTCTTCCACAGTCTCCGCTTTCTTTTCTTCCTCTGTCGTCTTTTCTTCCTTTGTCGTCTCGTCTTCCTCCCCAGGCTCCTTCTCTGTCTCTTCCTCCGTTTTTTCTATACCCGCACTCTTCGGGTACTTCTTTCCGCAATACACAAAGATGGCGATTCCGGCCGCCAGCATAAAGATGGCGATAAACTGGGAGGTGGACAGGGGGCCGACGCTTCCCCTGGGATCGTCCCGCAGATATTCGATCAGGAAGCGGCCGATGCTGTAGAAGATCAGGTACAGCCCACCCACCTGGCCGTCACTCTTCGCCCGCTTTGCGAAGAACAGGAGCACGAAAAAATTCAGAAAATCCGCCGCCGCAGAAATGAGCTGGGTCGGGATCAGCGGGACGCCCCCCGGCGCATAATTGCAGGCCGCCGGAAACACGATGTGGAAGGCGCTCTCCGTCACCTTTCCGTAACAGCAGCCGGCCATGAGACAGCCGAACCGGCCGATGGCCTGCGCCAGGGCGACAGACGGCATGACCAGGTCAAAATACTTGAGGAAGGAAAGCTTCTTCACCCGGCAGAACACATAGCCGGTGAGAACCCCTCCGATTAAGCCCCCGTAGACCACAAAGCCGCTCGCCAGCGTCTCCAGAAAATACTTCGGGTCTTCAAACAGGGTGGGAAGCTCCGTGATGACGAACAGAACCTTCGCCGCCCCCCAGCCGCACACCAGGCACCAGATCCCCAGCGAAAAAATCTGGTCGTCGCCGACCGCATACTTCTTCTCCCGGTACATGCCCACCAAAAATGCCGCCAACACTCCCAGGGCAACCATAAACCCATACCCGTAAATGGTAAAGGGACCAATCTCAAACAAAACCTCTTTCATGTAACCGCTCCTTTTCGTCCGTAGGACTTCTTAAATCAGGCAATTGCGGTTTCGCAAGCGCCTGTACGGAACCTTCTTTGTCAAAGCAAAAAAGCGCCGTTGTCATTATACCAGACTTCGGCGCTTTCCGCAAGGAAAGTGTGCGTCACTTTTGATTCCGTCGCTTTTTACCTACTCCCGGCCCCGTCCCCTCTGGCCCTCCAGCAAAAGCAGTTTTTCCTTTCGCTCCAATCCCCCGGCGTATCCCGTCAGCCGGCCGCCGGCCCCGACCACCCGGTGGCAGGGAACGATCAGGGAGATGGGATTACGGCCCACCGCACTGCCCACGGCCCTGGCGGACGTTCTCTGTCCCTCTTTTCCCTCCCCAAAAAGCCGCCCGGCGATCTCGCCGTAGGTCGTGGTCCGCCCGTAGGGAATCGTCAGCAGAAACTCCCACACCCGCTTCTGAAAGGGCGTCCCCATCAGAGACAGGGGAGGCGTGAAATCCGGCTCTTCGCCGGAAAAATAAAGGTCCAACCACCGCACGGCCTGGTCGAGCACGGGCAGCCCCGCCAGCACGGCCTCCCCTCCCAGGGTGCTGCCAAAATATTTCTGGCCCTCAAACCAGAGACCCTTAAGGGCCTCTCCCTCTCCCGCAAGAATGATCTTTCCCAGGGGAGAGTGATACTCACAGATCGCTTCCATCTTCTCACCTCCGTACAAATAGAGCAAGTTTCTGCCATAAGTTTCATCGTTTTAATCCCACAGAATGTCACTGTCCTTCACATACTTCCCACTGTCTATTCTCTGTTCCGCTGCTTCTAATCGCTCTCTTTCCTCCGGAGTCAGCTTCGTAAAATCCGGGTCCCATGCAAGCACCAGTCTTTTTATCAGTTCACTCGCAAGTTTCTGCTCGCTCTCCGGCAGCATTTCTAACATTCTGACTGATTCTTGAACAGCCTGCGTCATGACTTCAACCTCCATTCTATTTGTAAATATCACCACGACTCCCTATTTCCATAACAACCAGTATTTCCACTTCGCCCTCTTTTGTATACCGATAGATCACTCGGTATTTTCCAACTCGCAAACGGTATCTGCCGTCTTTATAGCCCTGCATAGGTCTTATGTCACCTTTAGGCGGCTTCTGTGTCAGTCCTTTGATCGCCTCCCTCATGGAAACCCTCAATTTTCCTCTTTATGTTTTATTATAACACGCCTTCTCCTCCGTCCGCAAGCCAGGTCATGGCCAGTTAAGAAAAACTGAAAGAAAGGATCACAGAGAACGGCATTATTATATAAATGAGATGATTTATTCGCAGACATGTGATAGAATTATTCCAGACGATAAATCAAAATCCGTTAAAGGAGAGCACATGACTTGTAAACTAAAAAAATGGGAATTGACGGACGCAGGCGATTTGGCAAAGGCGCTTTCTAATACAAAAATACAAGACAATCTTCGGGATGGACTGCCTTATCCATATACCGAAAAAGATGGAATCGATTATATTTCTGCAATGCTTTCCGCCGACGAAAATGAAACATTTGCTTTTGCCATTGCGTTGGACAATAAAGTCATTGGAAGTATTGGAGTTTTCCGGCAGGGAAACATACACAGACAAACTGCCGAACTGGGATACTATATTGCAGAAGAATACTGGGGAAAGGGAATCATGACCGATGCCGTAAGACAAATCTGCAAGTATGTTTTTGACAAGAGCGACATAATCCGTATCTATGCCGAGCCATTTGCGCACAATGCGGCATCTTGCAGAGTACTTGAAAAGGCAGGTTTTCAATATGAGGGAACCTTAAGAAGCAATGCGGTAAAGAATGGCAGAGTGATCGACATGAGGATGTACTCTCTATTGAGAGCAGAAATATAAATCGTTAAGGAGCATATAATGTCGGTGAATATAGCAGAAACCTTTGAAGCATTGTTCGATAAAAACAATCGTACTGCCTACCAGGCATTACAGGAGTTACAAAAAGAAAGCGAAAAAACGGATTGCGTTTATCCTTACATGGACCGGTTGAGCGATATGCTTGACAGCGACAATTCTTATATCCGCACGAGAGGGCTTACACTGCTCGCCTGTAATGCAAAATGGGATAACGATTATAAGATTGATGAAATCATTGATAAATATTTGAAACACATAACAGACACCAAACCCATTACGGCACGACAATGCATCAAACAATTGCCCGTTATTGCAAAGTACAAGCCTGAATTGAGGGATGATATTCTTTCCGCACTCCATAAGGCAGACTCTTCTGTTTATGAAGATAGTATGCAGCCGTTAGTTTATAAGGATATTCAAAAAGCAATAAAAGAGATACTAAAATTTTAAGAGGGCTGTGCCGCTAATTGGGGAGAACACGGCAGAGCCCTGGAGTTTCCGTATTTCCCACAACCATGAAAAATACGGAAACCCGAAGAACCGCTCCGGCTCTCCCTCAGGAGAGCGGTGCCGGCCCGATCCGGATGATCTCGTCGGCCTCCCCGGCCAGCTCCTTACTGTGGGTCACCACGATGACGCATTTTCCCTCCTCGTGGGCGATCCGCTTCAAGATGGCCGTCACCTCGAAGGCCGTCGCCTCGTCCAAATTCCCGGTGGGTTCATCCGCCAGAAGCACCTTCGCCTCGCTGGCCAGGGCCCTGGCAATGGCCACCCGCTGCTGCTGGCCGCCGGAGAGCTGCAGCACGTTCCGCTTCCAGAATTCCGGGCCGATCCCGATCCCCTCCAAGAGCTTTCCCGGCTCCTTCTTTCCGCCCAGCCGCACGTTCTCCGTCACGGTCAGGTAATCGATCAGGTTGTAGCTCTGGAACACCAGGGAAATATGCCGCTTCCGGTGTTCCCTAAGCCCCTTCGCCGTGACCGGCTCTCCGTCATAGAGGATTTCCCCCTCCGTCGGGACGTCCAGCCCCGCCAGCAGGGAGAGGAAGGTGGTCTTCCCGGAGCCGCTGGGGCCCAGGATAGCGTAAAGTCTCCCGCAGGAAAATGCGGCATCCATGTGCTCCAAAACCGGTCTATCCTTCTGGGATTTATAACGATAAGATACGTCTCTTGCCTCTAAAATCATGTCCAACCTCCTCGTATAATAAATTTGTATTAGGCAATTGCGAAATGCGAAATTGCAGGAATATTCTGCCAATATGTCCGTCCAAAGCCTGCAGCGCCAAACGTTCCAGCAAGCCCAGAACCGCAGAAGTCACTCGGAAAAGAATTCCTCCTGCCTTCTCTGGTCTTGCTTCCACGGCGCAGAGGGCTTTTCCCGGAAATATTGTCAGAATATTCGACAAATTTTTGAGTTTCGCAATTACCTATAAGTTTGTATTCGAAAAAACAGCTTTTTTTCGTCTCCGCTCATGAAAGCTCACTGAGGATCCGGGCCGGCTTTTTCCTGAGAAGGAAGAGCCCGGCAACTCCGACGGAGCCGCCCGTAAGCAAAAGGATCCCGGCCCCGCAGGTCCCCGCCATCTCTCCGGTGATGGCGATCTTTACGCCCGTCACCGTCTGTTCCGATTCCGTTCTGCCTCCGTCCGCCACCTTGTCCGCATCCGCAGCCTTCTGTAGCTCGGCCTGCTTTTGCTGTCCGGCCACCAGATAATCCGCCGCAAGCTTCGAGACGCCGGGGGCCGCCGGCAGGGAGAGGAGGAACGCCAGGGAGACGATCAGGACCGCTTCCAGGAAAAGCTGTCCCAGAATGCTCCCCTTCCCCACGCCCAGAGACAGAAGGATCCCGCTCTCCCTGGACCGGTTCCGGATCCAGAACAGAAAGATCAGAGACAGGATCAGGAAGCCGGCGAGAAGGGTGACGGCCACGAACAGCCCGCTGATCTTCTCCAGGTCGTTAAAGTTGGAGGACATGGTGGAGAGATCCCCGTTCCGGTCAATAAAATCGTACCGCTCCCAGTCGATCTCCACCTGCTCCATGGCCGCCCTGACCTCCTCGTACCGGTCCACGTCCGCCACCTGAAAATACGCATGTTCAAAGCAGGGATCCCCCTCGGCCCCCTCCGCCTTCTCCGGGAACCTGAGATCCGTGAAGATCACGTTTTCCGAGCGGAAAGTGTCCCCGCTCATATAGGCCGCCATGGGCTGCTTCGTCCGATAGATCCCGATGATCTCGGCCCTTTGGACGGCAGAGCCGGACTCATCGTGGCGGTCGCCGAAGCCAAGCACATCTCCCAGGGCAAGACCGTTTTCCGCCGCCAGCTCCTCGGAGATCACGCAGACGTCCCGATCCTCCGGTCCGGCCATGCGGCCCTCCTTCAGGGTCACGTTGCCGGAAAGCACGTTGGAATCCAACTCCATCTTCCGGTTTCCCAGGAGGGTCACGCAGCCAAGGTCCTGATGCTGGTCCACGTCCGGGTCCTCGATCCGCTCAAAGCCGACGGGCCGGACCGTCGTCACACAGGTGGTGATGTTGTAATCGGAGATTCCCTCCACCGCCGCCAAAGCCTCGATGTCCGGAAGTTTTAGGGTCTCAAAAGAATTGTCCGCCCACCCGATCCACTGGGTCCCGTAGGCCGTCTCCATCTTCTTCTGATGGACGCCCTCCAGAGACCCTTCCGTGTCGGCTCCGATCCGCCTGGAGATTTCCGCATACCGTTTGGAGCGGTTTTTCTCGTTGGCGTCCAGCCGGAAGCCCGCTCCCACGGCCTGTCTCGCCGTGTCCTGGCACAGCACGTTCGCCTGCCCCGCCGCCATGCCGGACAGGAGAAACAGGCTGATTACCGCCGCCGTCAAAAATAATAACAGACTCTTGACGGGCTTCCTCACGACCGACCGCCACGCTCTTCGCACACTGTTCAACATTCATTCCTCCATTCTCGATAAAATGTCCCTCGGATTGTTTTTGAGGGAGGGAAGGGCGGCGATCCCAGCCGAGCTAAGGACCAGGGCTCCCCCGAAGAGGAGCAGCGCCGCCAGATGCTTTCCCTCCACTTTGGCCGCCGCCAGCGCTCCCAGCTCCCCGGAGACAAACATGGCCGGAAAAGCTCTTCCCGCCAAAATTCCCGCCAGGCAGGCGGCCGCAAGGACCGACAGGAGGAACAACAGGGCGGCCTCCGTGAAGGTCTGGAACAAAATCTCCCTTTTGGGGCTTCCGAGACTTAAAAGCACGGCGAACTCCTTCTGCCTGGTCCGCATCCACATGCTAAGAAGCAGGGACACCACCACGGCCGCCGTCACGACGGTGAGGGCCAGGAGCAGCGTCGTCACGGAGACCACCTGCCGCAGCGGGGCTTTCAGCCGTTCGTAAAGGGTGTCGGAGGTGGAAAGCTCCACTTCCTCCCCCACGATTTCTTCAAGCTCCCCGTGCAATTCCTCCAGCCGCTCCGGAGACCGGCCGTAGACAGAGACGGAAGCGTACTCCTGTCCGCCGAAAAGTTCCTCAAAAAGCTCCTGGTCCGTGAAGACCTGATTTTCAATCCGGTAGGCGGAAAACACGGAATCATCCTGCCTGCGCTCCATGCCGGAGAAGAAAATGCCCACGATCCGGCCGGAGACCCTCTTCCCCTCCTCCGTCTCAAAGCTCAGTTCGTCCCCCACCGACAGCCCGTTGGCCTCCGCCAGAAGGGAGTCCACCAGAAGCCCGTGCCGGGTGTCCCGGTCAATGGGAGCCCCCTCCAGGAGCCGGTATTTCTCTTCCGCAAACAGGCCGTCCTCCTCCGTGTCGTCCATGGCCCGCAGGGTGACCATCCGGTTTTCCGGCTCCTCGGACGCTGCCTTCGTCAGGGGAGCGAACCCGGAGGGACAGGCCAAATGGTCTCTGGTCCGGTTCATCCTGGAGACCTCCGGGAGCGTCCCGATCCGCAAAAGCGTTTCCTCCGAAATGCCGCCCTTCCCGTCCTTCGTCTGCAAAAGAATCTTGGACCCGGTCTTTTCCCGCATCCTCCGCCCGGCTTCCTCGGCCGTCTGCAGAATGACGAAGGACACCAAAAGCAGGGTGCTCACGACCACGAAAATGCCAAAGAGCGTAAAGCTCTTTCCCCTCTTCCGCCAGAGATAGCGGAAACCTCTCTGCCAAAAGCCCATCTCATCCCTCCGTTCTCCGGTAAATGTACACCCGCTCCGCCGTCAGGCTCCCGTCCTCCCCGTAAGTCCCGTAGAGGACCAGCTCCGTCTGCTTCTTCACGTCTTCTATGGAAGCGGCCCGGTAAGAAGCCCTGGCCGTCAGGATGTCAACCTCCGCAATCTGGAAGGTGCAGTCCGGCCCATAGAACACCTTTATCTTCTCCGCATCCTCCTCATAGCCCTCCGCCGCCGACCAGGCAAGCCCGCCTCCGTCCCCGGCCTCATCCGAATGGACGGGAATGAGGCTGCACCCGTCCCCGGAAAATTCCGCAGCCGACCCGACCAGGTCCGCCCGCTCCAAAAGCAGGTCGGCGTCCGCCGGGTTTTCGGAAGAGTCCGTCTCTCCCGCGCCGAGGGTTTCCGCACTCCCCCCTCCGGTCCCCGAAAGGCCAAAACCTCCCGTTTCCCCTTCTGCGCCTTTTCCTCCTGCTCCTTCTCCCCTGCCGCAGCCCCAGCACATTCCAAGAACCGCCGTGACAAGGACTGCCAAAAGTAATCTGCGACTCATCGATCTTCTCTCCTTTCCGAGATCATGGAATTTTCAGGTGATCGCAAAACCGCAAGTTGCAGAACGGATTCTGACGACCGCGTCCATCCAAAGCCTGCAGCGCCAAACATTCCGGCAAGCCCAGAACCGCAGAAGTCACTCGGGATTCATCCCTCCCGCCTTCTCTGGTCTTGCCTTCATGGCGCAGAGGGCTTTTCCTGGAAGCGGTCGTCAGAATCCTTCCCCAAGTTTCCGGTTTCACAATCGCCCCGCCCGGGCAGCCGGAATGTTCGGCCGCACAGGCGGAAATTTTTAATCTCTGCCGGGATTATAGGGGAAAAGAAGTTGAAAAGTCCTGGAAAATTTAAGAAAAATGCCGGAGATTTTTAAAGGATTTTTAGAGAATTTCCTGCTATCATATGAGGAAAGGCGACACGGAAAAAGTGGGCTTTTCTATAATTAAAGTATTGTCGGACGGCGCCGGGCATTGATTCCGGGCAGACACGTCGGTCTCTTCGGATTTTCCTGCGGCGCCTATTACAGACAATTTTACCTCCATCAACCCGGGTCGGATAAAATTGTCTGCGCTATCCTCGGAAAATCCGAGAGCCCTTCCTATTGTCTGCCCGGAATCAATGCCCGGCGCCTGCCTGCATCTGTTGATAAGAAAAGACCGCTTTTTCCTGGTTCCACAGGAAACGGGCCCGGTGCCCGAAAGAAATTTGAGCCGCCTGCCGAGCGGACCGTCTTCCCATATCCCAGAGTGGATCGTAAAGCGACACGACGGAAAAATTTAGGAAAATTTCTTGGGTTTCCTCTTTTTCAGTCTCTCGGGAACTCAGGAAGGAAATCGGTTCTTTTCCCAACCGCAAGCCCTGGCGGAAAGGTCCGGCCGTGCTCCTCCTCAGACGAGGAGTCCGGCGCCCGAAAGAAATTTGAGCCGCCTGCCGAGCGGACCGTCTTCCCGCATCCCGGAGTGGATCGTAAAGCGGCACGACGGAAAAATTTAGGAAAATTTCTTGGGTTTCCTCTTTTTCAGTCTCTCAGGAACTCAGGAAGGAAATCGGTTCTTTTCCCAGCCGCTAACCCTGGCGGAAAGGTCCGGCCGTGTTCCTCCGCAGACGAGGAGTCCGGTGACCGAAAGAAATTTAAGCCGCCTGCCAAGCGATTATTTTCCCGTGCCCCGGAGGGGATCGTAAAGCGACACGACGGAAAAATTTAGGGAAATTTCTTGGGTTTCCTCTTTTTCAGTCTCTCGGGAAATCAGGAAGAAAATCGCTTCTTTTCCCAACCGCAAGCCCTGGCGGAAAGGTCCGGCCGTGCTCCTCCTCAGACGATAGGAAGGTTTCGGGGATTTTGCGAGCATAGCGCAGGCAATTTCAGCCGACCCGGGTTGATGGAGGTGAAATTGCCTGCCATAGGCGGCGCAGCAAAATCCCCGAAACCGAACGTGTCTGAGGAGGAACACGTCCGGGACCTTTCCATTCTCAGGAACCCGGAGGGAAAAGAAGCGATTTTCTTCCGTGTTGTATCCTGCGGACTTGAAAAAGCAGAAACCCAAGACGAAAACGGGAGGTATAGACATGATGCGAATATTACTGGTGGAGGACGACAAGAACCTGGCGGAAGCCATCGCAGACCATCTGAAAAAGGAAGGACATCTGACAGACCGCTGTCCGGACGGGGAGCAGGCGCTCCTCTTCGCCCTGCACGGGGAATATCCTTATGACGTGATCCTGCTGGACCGGATGCTCCCCGTCATCGACGGCCTGACGGTCCTAAAGGCCATAAGGCAGAAGCGGATCTGGACCCCGGTGCTCATGATCACCGGGCTTTCCCAGCTGGAGGACAAGGTCGACGGGCTGGACTGCGGAGCAGATGACTATCTGATCAAGCCCTTCCATATGAAAGAGCTGTCCGCCAGGATCCGGGCCCTGGTCCGCCGGCCGGCAGGGATAGCCGATACCTCCGAGATCTCCGTGTACGGGCTGACGCTGGACGTGGAACGGCGCCGGCTGACCTGCAAGACCCACGCCGTCTCCCTCACGGGGAAGGAATCCGAACTCATGCAGGTCCTCATGAAGGACCCGGAGCGGACCCACGGCAGGGAGGAGCTGCTCTGGAAGGTCTGGGGCGGCTCCTCCGAGGTGGAGGCCGGAAACGTGGACAACTACATCCATTTCCTGCGAAAACGGCTGAAAAGCCTTGGCTGTGCCGCCAAAATCCACACCGTCTACGGCGTCGGTTACCGGTTGGAGGAAACGCCATGACCGTAAAACTACGCCGGACGCTGACCCGCCTGTTTCTCTTTTTCACCATGCTGGCCTTTACAGTCCTGTTTCTTATTTTTGCAGGAAACGCCGTCAGCAAATGGAGGGAAACCGAGCTTTCCCTGGCCATGCGCCTGGCAGACAACTTCTCCGAAGAACTCCTGCGGGAAAAAAGCCTGGCCTGGGAGGACCTTTGCTCCTATGCCCTGGAATCCCACGCCTGGCTTTTCCTGTCGGACGGACAGAATGAGCAGGCCGGACCAGAGTGCTTCCCGACGCCCCTCGCCGAGCTTAAGGAACAGCTCCTCTCCGGCTCCGGGATCACCGGGGCGGAGGAGGTCAGCTCGACCCGCCGGGTGGAAGGCGTTTTCAGCCGCACCACCCACCTGCTCACCGGAAACCACTCCGAAACCTATTACGGCATCGAGCTTCGTCTCCACGGCTCCGGCCCCGAAGATTACGGCCTGATCCTCATATACCCCCGCACCGCCCTCCCGGACGTCCTGTGGGAAGAATGCCGCCTGTATCCCATTCTCTGGCTCTTTACCTTCGCCGTCATGTACGGCATGAGCCGTTTCCTGATCTGCAGGAGCCTGCTGCCGGTGGAAGCGGCCATGAAAAGCCAGAAAGAATTCATTGCCGCCGCCTCCCACGAATTAAAGGCCCCGCTGGCCGTCATCCAGGCCAACGCAGAAGCCATGGAACCGGAGGACGGGACACCCGGGTGCCGCAGACAGACCGTCATTTTGGAGGAATGCAGACGCATGGCAGAGCTTCTCGGCTCCCTCCTCACCCTGGCGGCGACAGATGCGGGCAGCTTTCAAATCCAATGCAGAGAAACCGACATGGACACCCTCTTAATCGAAACCTGGGAGGCCTTCCTGCCCATCTGCCGGAAAAAGGGGATCGCCCTCGAGCTGGATACCGGGGAGGACTGCTGCCCCAAAGTCTTCTGTGACAGAGAACGGATCGGACAGGTCCTTGGGATCCTGCTGGACAACGCCCTGGACCATTCCCCGGCCGACTCCCCCGTCACCCTGAAAGCCTCCGTACTAAAATCCCGCAGAGGGGACGTATTTACCTGCTCCGTCATCGACCACGGCCCCGGAATCCCGGCCGAGCAGAGAGAGCGGGTGTTCGAGCGGTTTTACTGCGGCGACGCCTCCCGCACCGACCGGAACCATTTCGGCCTGGGCCTTAGCATCGCCAAAGAACTCGTGGAGAAACACCACGGGAATCTCACCTTATTCGACACGCCCGGGGGCGGCTGCACCTTTGAATTCCGCCTTCCCCTTTCCTCCCCATAAAAAGGGTGTATTTTTTCAGAATAGTTTCTAAAGATTTTCTGAATCCCCTTGCCATTCTCAAAAAAGCGTGCTATAGTGGCATGCAGAAAACATACAATGAAAATAATTTAACGATGATTGAGGTCCCTTCGGGGGAAGGAAGGCATTTGAGTGTGAAAGCAATGAAAACTGTGAAAAAATTCTTCAGCCAGTATCGCCAGGCCTGGGTACTTCTTTATGTTTTTATCTATTTCCCCTGGTTTTTCTGGCTGGAACGCCACGTGACCATCGGAACCCCCTTTACCAACATCCACATCGCATTCGACGACCTGATTCCGTTTTGCGAATACTTTGTGATACCCTATTTCTTCTGGTTCTTCTTCGTGGCCGGCTCCGTTGCCTTTTTCCTGTTTCGGCGGCCCAAGAGCGAATTCTACCGGATGACGGCCTTTCTGTTCATCGGAATGACCGTCTGTCTGGCCATCTGCACCCTGTTTCCCAACGGACAGACCATGCGGCCCCCGGTGAATCCCGAGAAAAATATGTTTTCCAGATGGATCGTCGCCCTCTACAAGACAGACACCTCCACCAACGTATTTCCCAGCATCCACGTCTTTGCTTCTCTCGGCGTGAACCTGGCCTGGTGGAACAGCGAAATCTCCAAGCGGCATCGGTGGATCCGTCCCGTCTCCACGATAACGGCAATCTCCATCTGTCTGTCCACCGTGTTCCTGAAACAACACTCCGTGCTGGACGGCCTGGGCGCCGTGGTGCTCACCATCGTCCTCTACTTCCTGATCTATCAGTGGGAGTTCACGAGAGAATTCTTCCGTCCGGGGACGACAAAAAGCCGCACACGCCGCCCCAGGCGGGTGTACAGCTTTAAACGGAAGATGTGACCCCAAATACACGAAGGAAGAGCGGGACCTTCATAAAACGAAAAACAGTCAAAAATTCCCATCCTTTCCTGTGGGCAGACGATAGGAAAGGATGGGAATTCTATTCCTTTTCCTCCTGCTCTTCTGCCCCGGACACTTCCTCTTCTGCGATTTCCTCCGGATGGACCACCCTCTCGATCAGGTATACCGCTCCGATTAACAGGGCGCAGGCGGCAACGGTGGTGAGCCAGAAGGGGCCTGCCGAGCGGTACACATGATCCAGGATCCCGGTCTCCGACACGATCACGGAGAGCAGGTTGGCCGCCACATGGAAGAGGATGGGGGCCAGCATGGTGCGGAACCGCTCATAGACATAGATCATCAAAAGGCTCAGGCAGAAGGCGTAGATGCCCTGCACCAGATTCCCGTGATAGAAGCCAAAGATCAGGGAGCAGACCACGCAGGCCGTGGAAATATTCAGATATTCCCGCATTCTCCGGTACATAAGCCCCCGGAAGATGAGTTCCTCCACAATCGGAACGATGACGCCTAAGCCCACCAGCTCCACCGCAAGCTTTCCCCCGTAGATCATCTCCGAGATCTCCGCATAGGCGTCCGACACCTGGTAGAGCCCGCTGACGGCCACCAGATTATTCCCCGCCAGACAGGCCGTCATTCCAAGGAAAACCGCCAGCAGGTACTGCCAGGAGGGCGCCGCCGCAAACCGGCGCACCCGGCCGACCTGTGCCTCCCGCCTCCGGTCCTGCCTGTAGTACAGGATCAGGAGAGGGAGGGTGATGGCTGCCGCCAGGACCTGCATCTCCAGGGCAATGGAGATGGTCTGCTCCAGCATGCTGTTGATGATGCTGTTCATTTCGCTGTTCAAGGTACTCACATCGTACTTGGACACCGTAGAAAAAGCGATCCAGACGGCGGCGATCACTTCTATGATAAAGCAGACCACCAGATAGGTAAGCCCCGGATAGATCAGCCTCCAGATCCGTTTTCCCCAGCTCTCTTCTCTCATACACTACCTCCTGCATATGCGCCCCTGCTTCTCACCGTGGCGATATCGATCAGCGTCAGCCCCTCCTCCCGGTTCTCAAGGCTTGTTACCAAAGCCCTGGCCGTGTCGATGGCCGTCAGCACGTTGACCCCCGTCTCGATGGCGTTGCGGCGGATGATGAAACCGTCATGGCTTTTCGCCGCCCCCTGGTTGGGCGTGTCGATGACCAGGTCAATGTCATGCTCCAGGATCAGATCCAGAAGGTTCGGGGACTCCTGCTCCAGCTTGCCCGTGCGGATGGCCTTCACCCCTTTCTCGTTGAGAACCTTGGCTGTGCCCTTGGTGGCATAAATCCTGTAACCGAGGGCCTCAAACCGCTTCGCGATATCCGCCGCCTCCAGCTTGTCGGCATCCTTCACCGTGATGATCATCTTCTTCGTCCTGGGCAGACGGATGCCGGCTCCCAGAAACGCCTTGTAAAGGGCCTCGTTGAAGGTCCCTGCGATCCCCAGACACTCGCCCGTGGACTTCATCTCCGGCCCCAGGCCGATGTCGGCCCCCCGGATCTTCTCAAAGGAGAAGACCGGCATCTTCACCGCCACATAATCCGCTTCCGGCTGGAGGCCCGGCGCAAAGCCCAGCTCCCTTATGGTCTTTCCGATCATCACCTGGGTCGCCAGCTTCACGATGGGAATCCCCGTCACCTTGCTGATGTAGGGAACTGTCCGGCTGGAACGGGGATTCACCTCGATCACGTACACCTCGTCGTTGCTGACGATAAACTGGATGTTGATCAACCCCCGCACATGGAGAGCCCTGGCAAGCCGTCTCGTGTACTCCTCAATGACCCGCTTCGTCCGGTCGGCGAGGCTCATGGCCGGATAGACGGAAATACTGTCGCCCGAGTGGATGCCCGCCCGCTCGATGTGCTCCATGATGCCGGGGATCAGAACCTCCTCCCCGTCGCAGACGGCGTCCACCTCAATCTCCTTCCCTCTCAGATATTTATCCACCAGGATCGGATGCTCCTGGGCGATGCGGTTGATGACCCCGATAAATTCCGTCACGTCCTGATCGTTGATGGCGATCTGCATGCCCTGGCCGCCCAGCACGTAGGAGGGACGCACCAACACCGGGTAGCCCAACTCATTGGCGGCGGCGATGGCCTCCTCACAGGTGTAGACCGTGTGGCCCGCCGGCCTGGGGATACAGCATTCCTCCAAGATTCGGTCGAAGAGTTCCCGGTCTTCCGCCGCATCCACGTCCCTGGCCGAGGTGCCGAAAATGGGGACGCCCATTTTGAGGAGGGCCTCCGTAAGCCCGATGGCCGTCTGCCCGCCGAACTGGACCACGGCCCCGTCGGGCTTCTCAAGCTCCACCACGTTCTCCACGTCCTCCGGCGTCAACGGCTCGAAATACAGCTTGTCGGCAATGTCAAAATCCGTACTGACCGTCTCCGGGTTGTTGTTGATGATAATGGTCTCATAGCCGGCCTCGGCAAAGGCCCAGGTGCTGTGGACGGAGCAGAAATCAAACTCAATTCCCTGACCGATGCGGATGGGGCCGGAGCCAAGGACCAGCACCTTCTTCCTGGTCTTCTCCCCCACCGCCTCGTTCTCGCTTCCGAAGCAGGAATAATAATAGGGAGTCTCCGCCGCAAATTCCGCCGCACAGGTGTCGACCATCTTGAAGGCCACATGGATATCATATTTATCCCGCAGATATTTGATCTCCCGCTCTGCCCGTCCCGTCAGGCGGCCGATGACCGCATCCGGAAACTCCATCCGCTTGGCCTCCGCCAGGAGCTCCCCCGTGAGGGGCTCCGTCTTAAGGCGCCCCTCCATCTCCGTGAGGATGGCGATCTTGTCGATGAACCATCTGTCGATCCTGGTGATCTCATGGATCACGTCATAGGAGATCCCCCGCCTGAGCGCCTCTGCGATCACGTAGATCCGGCGGTCGTCCACCCAGTGCAGCCGTTCGACAAGCTCCTCGTCCGTCTGCCCGGAAAAATCCATGGAGAGAAGGCTGTCCACATGCTGTTCCAGAGAACGGATGGCCTTCATCAGGGCTCCCTCGAAGCTGGTGCAGATGCTCATCACCTCTCCGGTGGCCTTCATCTGGGTGGTCAGCGTCCGTTTGGCACTGATAAACTTGTCAAAGGGCAGACGAGGAAGCTTTACCACGCAGTAATCCAGCATGGGCTCAAAGCTGGCATAGGTCTTTCCCGTGATGGCGTTTGGAATCTCGTCCAGGGTGTAGCCCAGGGCGATCTTCGCCGCCACCTTGGCGATGGGATAGCCGGTGGCCTTGGAGGCCAGGGCCGAAGAACGGCTCACTCTGGGATTGACCTCAATGACACAGTACTCAAAGCTCTCCGGATGGAGGGCAAACTGAACATTGCAGCCGCCGGTGATCTGAAGCTCGTCGATGATGTTAAGGGCCGCACTCCGGAGCATCTGGTATTCCTTGTCGCCCAAGGTCTGGGAGGGGGCCACCACGATGCTGTCCCCCGTGTGCACTCCCACCGGATCGATATTCTCCATGTTGCAGACGGTGATCACGTTGCCCATCCCGTCCCGCATCACCTCGTACTCGATCTCCTTCCAGCCGGCGATGCACCGCTCCACCAGCACCTCGCCCACCCGGGAAAGCCGGAGTCCGTTCTGGAGGATCTCCACCAGCTCCTCCTCGTTCTTCGCAATGCCGCCGCCGCTCCCGCCCAGGGTATAGGCGGGCCTAAGCACCACCGGATAACCGATCTCATCCGCAAAGGCCACCCCCGCCTCCACGTCATGGACCACCAGAGAGGCGGCGCAGGGCTCCCCGATCTTCTCCATGGTATCCTTGAATTCCTGCCGGTCCTCCGCTTTCTTTATGGTCTCCGGCGTGGTGCCGATGAGCCTCACCTCATGGGTCTCCAGAAAGCCGGAGTCCGCCAGCTCCATGGCCAGATTGAGCCCCGCCTGCCCTCCCAGGGTGGGAAGGACGCTGTCGGGCTTCGTGGTCTCGATGAGCCGTTCCAGAACCTCCACCGTCAGCGGCTCGATATAGACCTCGTCGGCAATGTCCTTGTCCGTCATGATGGTTGCCGGGTTGGAATTGAGGAGCACCACCTGGACCCCCTCTTCCTTAAGCGAGCGGCAGGCCTGGGTGCCCGCATAGTCAAACTCCGCCGCCTGCCCGATGACGATGGGGCCGGAGCCGATCACCAAAACTTTCTTAATCTCAGGATTCCTAGGCATGCTTCCTCACCTCCATCATCTTTAAAAAACGGTCAAACAGGTACGCCGAGTCCCTTGGTCCGGGGCAGGCCTCCGGGTGGAACTGGACCGTGAACAGATTTTTCCCCACATAGGAAAGGCCCTCGTTGGTCCCGTCGTTGACATTGACGAAGGCCGGGCGTGCCACAGACTCGTCCAGAGACGTTTCATCCACCACGTAGCCGTGATTCTGCGAAGAAATATAGACCCGTCCCGTCTCAAGGTCCTTCACCGGATGGTTTCCTCCCCTGTGGCCGTATTTCAGTTTATAAGTATCTGCGCCCGTGGCCAGGGCCATGAGCTGGTGCCCCAGACAGATGGCAAAGATGGGAATATCCGTCCGGTAGAGCTTTTTAAGCTCCGTGATGATCTCCGTACATTCCTTCGGGTCACCCGGCCCGTTGGAGAGCATGACGCCGTCCGGCTCATCGGCCAGGATCTCCTCCGCCTTCGTGTAAGCCGGATAGACCGTCACCTGGCATCCTCTTTGATTCAGGGAGCGGGCAATGTTTCTCTTGGCGCCAAAATCCATCAGGGCCACCCGAAATCCGTCACCCATCAGAACATGCTTTTCCCGGCAGGTCACCTTCCTCACCACACCCTTTGGCGTATACTCCCGGATCTTCGGCAAAATCTCCTCCAGAGAGGAATACTCCCTGGTGGTGATCATGCCGTTCATGGTGCCCCGCTCTCTGAGAAGTTTTGTGAGAGCCCTGGTGTCGATCCCGGCGATTCCCGGAATGTCATGCTCCAAAAGAAAGTGCTGGATCGTGTCCCGGCTCCTGAAATTGCTCGGCATTCGGGACAATTCCCGCACGAGAAAGCCGTCCGCCCAGGGCCGGTCCGATTCCATATCTTCGTGGCAGATGCCATAATTTCCAATCAGTGGGTAAGTCATAACGACTGCCTGTCCGGCGTAAGAAGGGTCTGTCAGAACTTCGAGATAGCCTGTCATGGAGGTGTTAAAGACGATTTCGCTGATGATTTCCCTTGGCGAACCGATTGCGGTCCCGGAAAAGACGGTTCCATCTTCCAGTATCAGAAAAGCTTTCATAATTATGTCCACCGTTTCCTTTCGTATACCCTTAACGTCTTATTTTTGCTCAAATCTTAAAAATTTTACCACACCGGGTTTTACATTTCAACCCTTTTCCCCCAGGAAATTTCTTTTCATAAAATATCACCAAAAGCCCTTTTCCTTCATATAATAATAGAAATCCAAACTGCGGAGAGTTCCATTGATCTTAAGGGCTTTACAGACACCAGACACCACAGACACCGGAAAGCTGTTCATCACCGTCAATTCTGCCTTAAACAGCTTTCCCATAAGCGACGCCACCGTCACCATATCCGTCACCGGAGGGGACGGCGGCTCCCAGCCATTGGAGCAGCTCACCACGGATACCGCCGGACAGACAGAGGAAGTGACCCTGGGGACGCCCCCTCTGGAATACGGCATGGAGCCCGGCGAGCCCCGGCCTTACACGGAGTACAACATCACGGTCCAGGCCCCCGGCTACGAGCCCCAGACCGTCGAGGGCACGGAAGTGCTGCCGGATGCCACGGCCATCCAGAACGTCCGGCTCCGCCCCCTCTCTGAGGAGGAAGGCGCCCCGGCGGACATCGTGATCCCCGACCACACCCTCTACGGGGAGTATCCGCCCAAGATCGCCGAGCCGGAGGTCAAGCCCATCGCCGAGAGCGGGAACATCGTCTTAAGCCGGGTGGTCACGCCGGAGACCATCGTGGTCCACGACGGGACCCTGAGCAACACCTCCGCCCCCAATTACTACGTGGGCTACAAGGATTACATCAAGAACGTGGCCTGCAGCGAGATCTACGCCAACTGGCCGGAATCCACCATCACCGCCAACGTCCTCGCCATCATGTCCTTCACCATGAACCGGGTCTACACGGAATGGTATCGGAACCGGGGCTACGACTTCACCATCACCTCCTCCACGGCCTACGACCACAAGTGGATCTACGGGCGGAATATCTTCGAGAGCATATCCGTGATCGTGGACGACATCTTCACGGACTATCTCTCAAGGCCCGACGTGAAACAGCCGATCCTCACCCAGTACTGCGACGGCAAGCGGGTCTCCTGCCCCGACTGGATGACCCAGTGGGGCTCCAAGAGCCTGGGGGACCAGGGCTACTCCCCCATCGAGATCCTCCGATACTATTACGGCCAGGACATGTACATCAATACGGCAGAGCAGATTTCCGGCATCCCCTCCTCCTGGCCCGGCGAAAACCTCTCCATCGGTTCAAACGGCCCGAAAGTCCGGCAGCTCCAGGAACAGTTAAACAGCATCGCCAGCGTCTACTCCTCCATCCCGTCCCTGGTCCCCGACGGCATTTACGGGGAAAACACCAAGAATACCGTGGAAAAATTCCAGTCGGTCTTCGGCCTTCCCCAGACGGGAGTCGTGGATTTCAGGACCTGGTATAAGGTCTCCGAGATCTACGTGGCCGTCACCAGGATCGCAGAGTTAAACTGACGGAAAACGCATCATTACCGCCCCGTGCACGTCAAAAAATCCTGTCAGGCAGGTTCCTCCATCTGTCTGACAGGATTTTTTCAGCCGCCCAGCTCGATCATGCGGCGGATGCAGCGGCCGGCCCCCTCCATGGTCTCCTCCGGCAGAAGGATCTCCTCGCCGCCGGTCCCCCGCAGGCAGTGATAAACGTCCATCAGGGTCGTGGCACGCATGTCGGGACAGGTCAGATTGGCGGACAGGGGATAAAACCGCTTGTCCGGGCACTGATACTGCAGATGCTCCACGATGCTGATCTCCGTTCCGATGATAAACTCCCCGGCATCAGAGCGTGTCGCATAGCTCATGATGCCGGTGGTGGAACCGATATAGTCCGCCTCCCGGACCACCTCCCCCCGGCATTCCGGATGGACCAGGAGCAGGGCGTCCGGATGCAGGGCCCTGGCGGCCTCCACGTCACGGCGGGTCATACCGGCATGTCTCGGGCAGCCGCCCTGCCAGAATGCGAAGGTCTTTTCCGGAATCTGCCCCGCCACGTAATGCCCCAGGTTCGGATCCGGGATAAAGAGGATCTTTTTCTCCGGCATGGCACGGCAGATCTGCACCGCCGAGGACGAAGTCACACAGACGTCGCATTCCGTCTTGAGCGCCGCAGTCGTGTTGATATAGGCGACAACGGCATAGCCGGGATACTGTTCCTTAAGCTCCCGCAAGGATGCGGGGGACAACTGTTCGGCCATCGGACAGCCGGCCACGGGATTTGCCAGATACACACGCTTGCCGGGGGACAGGACCTTGCAGGTCTCCGCCATGAAACGGACGCCGCACATGACCATGTTCGAATGCGCATCCCCCGACGCCTGCACGCTCAGGCCGTAGGAATCGCCGACGTGATCGGCGATCTCCAGGATCGGCTCGCTCTGGTATGCGTGGGCAAGAATGCAGACGTCCTTCTCCTTTTTCAGGCGCATGATCTCGCCCTGTAACTCATGAACTTTCATAAAGTCCATCCTTTCTTATCTTATGCTTTGTCTGTTTCCGTCTCCATCTTGCCTCTTTCCGCCTGCTTCGTCCCGTCGATCTCCCAGGCACGAAGGGGGGCCAGAAAGCCGGCCTGCTCCAGCCGGCGCTCGATAAGCTCCAGCCGTTCGGCGCTGGCGGCCTCGATCAGGTGATAGTGATATCCGGCCGTCGCATTGCTCAGCAGCGTCGATTTCCCGTCCTGCAAAAGGGCCAGGAATTCCTCGATATCCTGGCGTGAGGCGATATCCATGGGCACGGTGATCCGGCCATAGATCCGATGCTTGATGCTGACGTTTTTGACCCGGCCGCCGCAGTCCACGATGATCCCCAGCTCCCCCGCAGCCTCGGCGTCGGCGTGGCAGACCTTGATCTCCCTGGTAAGAGCCTCCCGCTGCTGCATGATGTAGCCGCGGCAGGTGGAAATGATGTTCGTCGTCTGTGCACGGAGAACGGCAATATCCTGGACGATCACCTGGCGGCTGACACAGAACTTTGCGGCAAGCTCGCTTGCGGTCACCGGCAGGGAGGCCCGCTCCAGAATACCGATGATCTGCGACTGGCGCTCTTTGACATTCAAGGTCTCCACCTCCTCTAGATCACGTGTAAATTTTTCATGGAGATATCCAGGATCGGCGCCGAATGGGTCAGTGCGCCGCTGGAAACGTAATCGACTCCCAGATCGATGATGCGTGCAATGTTCTCACGGGTCACGTTGCCCGAGCATTCGGTCTCGGCCCGGCCGTCGATGAGCGCAATGGCCTCCCGCATCTCCTCCGTCGTCATGTTGTCCAGCATGATGATGTCCGCCCCGGCTTCCACCGCCTCCCGGACCTGCTCCAGGGTCTCCGTCTCGATCTCGATCTTGCGCACGAAAGGCGCATAAGCCTTCGCCATGCGGACGGCTTCGGTGATGCTGCCGGCTGCGCCGATGTGGTTGTCCTTTAACAGGACGCCGTCGGAAAGATTGTAGCGGTGATTGCTGCCGCCGCCCACCCGCACCGCATACTTCTCAAAAATACGGCAGTTCGGCGTCGTCTTTCTGGTGTCCAGCAGCGTGGTCCTGCTGCCGGCGAGAAGCCCGGCGATCTCGTGGGTGTACGTTGCGATCCCGCTCATGCGCTGCAGGTAATTGAGGGCAACCCGCTCGCCGGAGAGCAGCACCCGGATATCCCCCCGCACCGTCGCCAGGAGCTGTCCGTTTTTGACAGCGTCCCCGTCCTGGCAGTGAAACTCCACCTCCGTGTCCGCATCCAGCAGCCGAAACACCCGGGCGTAGACCCAGAGCCCCGCGATCATGCCGTCCTGCTTGCAGATCAGTTCAACCTCGCCGGCCCTGGGCTCCGGCATGACCGCATTGGTGGAGACATCCTCACTGGTGATATCTTCCTTCAGCGCCATCATGATGAGCTCGTCGGCATTCAACTTCATCGTGATCTCATTCATCTCGTATCCGACCTTTCTATTTCGTGTAATATGGTTTCCCGGTAGGAGGAGAACAGCCCCTCCAGGTCCGCATAGCGCCCCAGGTCCACCCGGCAGGCCGGGTGGGCCGGCGCATCATGGCGGAATGCGATGTCGTCCGCCGCCCGCTGCGCAAAGACCAACGATTCCAAAAGCGAGTTGCTTGCCAGGCGGTTGCGGCCGTGGACGCCGTTGCAGCTCGTCTCCCCGCAGGCGTAAAGCCTGTCCATGGAGGTGCGGCCGGCCAGGTCCGCCCGGATGCCGCCCATCAGGTAATGCTGCGCCGGGACCACCGGGATCGGCTCCCGGAGCACGTCAAAGCCCTCCCCGAGACAGTGTTCGTAGATGTTGGGAAAATGCTCCAGGATCTTCTGCTTCCCGATGGGGCGCAGGTCCTCCCAGACGAATTCGCTTCCCTCGAGGGCCATCTGCTCTTTGACCGCACGGCTCAGCAGGTCACGGGGCTGGAGCTCGTCGGTGAAGCGGTCTCCGTTTTGATCCCTCAGGACGGCCCCCTCGCCCCGCACTGACTCCGAGATCAAAAACCGTCTGCCGGGAGTGCGGGAAAACAGGGTCGTCGGGTGGATCTGCACGTAATCCAGATGCTCGACTGCGATCCCGTGCCGGAGGGCGATCGCCAAGGCGTCCCCGGTGATGTGGGGAAAGTTGGTGGAATTCCGGTAAAGGCCGCCCACACCGCCGCAGGCCAGCACCACGTCCCCCGCCTCCAAAAGCCGTATCTCACCGTCTTCGTCCGACAGGACCACGCCGCCGCAGACATTTCCCTCCGAAGCGATATCCAGCATCGTAGTATGCTCGGCGATGGTGACATTGCCCCTCTCCCGTGCCCGGCGAAGCAGCGTGCCGGTGATCTCCTGGCCGGTGGCGTCCTCGTGGAACAGGATCCTCGGGCGGCTGTGGGCCCCCTCCCTCGTGTAATCGAATCCTCCCCCGGGCTTCCTCGTGAAATCCACGCCCAGACGCACCAGATCCCTGGCAATATAGTTGGAACTGCGGATCATGAGGTCCACCGTCTTCTGGTTGTTCTCATAGTGGCCGGCACGCATGGTGTCCTCAAAATAATCGGCGTAATCGCCCTCTCCCCGCAGCATGCACATGCCGCCCTGCGCCAGAAAGGAATCGGAATCCTCCGCCCCCTGCTTGGTAATGACGCAGACCGCAAGCCGCTCCGGCAAGTTCAGGGCGCAGTACAGGCCGGCGGCCCCCGTGCCGACAATGACAACGTCATAGGACTGGTTCATATGTAGCCTCTTTTCAGTGTCCTCCCGACGGGGACACCCTTATTTTTTATGACTGTCTCCTACAGTAGCACATATGATGACGGGAGATCGGAAGAGCGTCGTG
>CAJUOF010000166.1 GCA_910587905.1 uncultured Lachnospiraceae bacterium | reverse complement strand
CCCTTCAGATCGGCAAAGGTAATGTTTTTGTCGATCACAAGCCCCTCGATCTGATGGAAGGAAGGGGAATGGGTCGCGTCCACCTCGTCGGAGCGGAACACCCGGCCCGGCGCGATCATCCGGATGGGAAGCTTCCCCTTCTCCATGGTGCGCACCTGCACCGGGGAGGTCTGGCTTCTCAGCAGGATGCTGTCGTTGATATAGAAGGTGTCCTGCTCATCCCTGGCCGGATGTCCCTTGGGAATGTTGAGCGCCTCGAAGTTGTAGTAATCGTACTCCACCTCGGGGCCCTCCACCACCTCGTAGCCCATCCCCACGAAGATCCGCTCCACCTCTTCCAGGGCGATCATGTTGGGATGCTTGTGGCCCACGTGGTTTTTCTTCGCCGGAAGGGTCACGTCAATGACCTCCCGCTTTAGCTGTTCCTCCCTGGCCTTCTTCGCCAGTCTCGCCTTCCGCTCCTCCAGTTTCGCCTCGATGACGGCGCGGGTGTCGTTGACCATCTGCCCCACTCTGGGCCTCTCCTCCACACTCACATCCCGCATTCCTTTCAGAACGCCGGTCAGTTCTCCCTTCTTCCCCAGGTAAGCCACCCGGATCTCATTCAGGGTCTCCAGTGCCTCGGAGGCGGCAATCCTTTCAAGGGCCGCCCGCCTGATCTGTTCCAATTTTTCCTTCATGACATTCTCCTTCATAAAATTTTTCCGCCTGTGCGGTTACATGTTTTGTACTCCTGTGACAGAGGGCTTCTAACCGCACAGGTGAGTTTTTATAATCGAGTAGGGGAGCGGTTCTGTTCTCCTACTCGCCGCGCAGCCCGCACGCCGCTCCTGCGGCGTATTCCTCTGTGCGGGCTTGCGCATAAAAAAATCCCCCTGCCGTCTAACGACAAAGGGACGAATTGCTCGCGGTACCACCCTGATTCCTGCGCATGCGCAGACACTCTCTTCCCGCTTAACGCGCGGGCTCACGTCATCTCCTACTATCCAAAAACTACCGCAAAACCCTTCCGCGTCTCGGCGGAACTTGCCGGTTTCATGGAATTCAAACATGCGGCTCCGGTGGGAAATTCGACGTCCGTCTGAACTTAAGGGGGCTTTCAGCCGGTGGCCTCCTCTCTCTGCAAGGAAACAGAACGTCTACTGACACCTTCCATGCCTTTGACTGATCAAGTTTTATCAAGCCTATGACATATTTTAACATAAAACCTTTCCTTGTCAAGGATTAATTTTATTTCCGCACCTGTCCTCCCTTGCAATCCGGTCCGTATCATGCTATACTTCTCTGAAACACTGCCAAAGGGATTTTGAAACTATGCCGGAAGCATTGCAGGAGCTGCAGGAGTATTTTATGAAACGGTTCAGGCTTTTTCTCGGAAGGATCATCAATTTAATCGTGGAAGACAAGATTTCTGTGTATGCGGCGCAGGTTTCTTTTTTTGTCCTCATCTCCGCGATTCCCATCGTCATGCTGGCGATCCCCCTGATTCAGTTCCTGATTCCCTTTTCCCAGGAATCCCTGACAAACACCATCCTGTCGGTCCTGCCAAGCACCCCCGAACTGCAGACTTTCATCGTCAGCATCTTAAACGACGTGTACACCAACTCGGCCGGGACCATCATCTCCGTCTCCATCCTCACCACCCTCTGGTCGGCCTCCAAGGGCATCTACTCCCTCCAGCAGGGCTTAAACAACATCGCGTCCCTAAAAGAGACCAGGAACATCGCCGTCCAGCGGCTGTTATCGATCGTCTACACCGTCGGCTTCGTGTTCGTCCTGATTTTCACCATCGGCGTTCTGCTCTTCGGCAACCGGATCCAGCTTCTCTTAGAGTCCTGGTTCCCCGAGCTGGCTCATTTTTCCAGCCTGGTCATCCTGTTCCGCACCGGGCTGTCCGTCGCCCTGTTCATGCTGTTTTTCGTGCTGATCTATGCCATCCTGCCAAACAAGCGGCTGTCTTTCCAGAAGCAGATTCCGGGAGCCGCCTTCACCACCTTCGGATGGCTGATCTTTTCCTACGTGTACTCCCTTTACATCGACCACATCGCCAACTTCTCTTACATTTACGGCAGTTTGACCGCCATCATCTTCCTCATGCTGTGGCTTTACATCTGCATGAACATTGTCCTCCTGGGCGCTGAAGTCAACAAGCTGTTTGAGGAATACACGGACAGACGGGCCCATGACGAGAAAAAGGGGAGCCGCAAAGCAGGAGGAACGTAACGATCAGGCCGATCCTAGTTTCCAGTTCCTAAGCGCTCTTCCCTCCTCCTTCTGTTCAAAGACGCTTTTCCACGATCTCGCCCTGGTTCTTATAAACCGAACCGGCCGGGATATAGCCCCGCACCATGGACAAGGGATAGACGCTGGTGTTTCGCCCGATCACAGAACCGGGATTGACCACCGTCCCACAGCCAAGCTCCACGAAATCCCCCAGCATGCCGCCCACCTTTTTCCGTCCTGTCTCCAATCGGACCTCGCCCGCTTTGATAACCACCGGCTGTTTGTCTGACTTTACATTGGAGGTGATGGACCCGGCCCCCATGTGGGAATGGTATCCCAGGATGGAATCCCCCACATAATTATAATGAGGCACCTGCACGTGGTCAAAAAGGATCACGTTTTTGAGCTCCGTGGAATTTCCCACCACGCAAGTATCCCCCACAAGGACGCTGCCGCGGATAAATGCGCAGTGGCGCACCTGCGAGTCCTTCCCGATGATGGCCGGCCCCGTGATGGACGCCGTCGGAGCGATCACCGCCGACTTCGCCGCCCAGATCTGTTCCCCGATCTCCTCATACTCTTCTTTGGAAAGCCTTCTTCCAAGGGCGATGATAAAATCACTCAGCCCCTCCAAGGCTTCCCAGGGATAGGTAAAGCCCTCCAGATAAGGCGCTGCTAATGTGTGATTCAAATCATATAATTCGGCAATAGTAAGTTCTCTCATCATTCTCATTCTCCTTCTGCTCTCGAAGGGTCCGCCCATCTTATTTCCAAAGGTGGATGCTGCCCTCGTCGTTCATTTTCTTTAACACGGTCGCCATGACCGGAAATAGGAAGATTCCCCAGATTCCCATGACTTTCCCACCCGCAAAAATACAGATCAGCGTCACAATGGGATGCAGCCCCACCTGTTGTCCGATGATCTTCGGCTCCAAAAACTGCCGCACTGCCGTGATAATCAAATATAGGATCAAAATCCCGACTCCCTGCCCCACGTTCCCAAGGAAACAGGAAATCAGTCCCCAGGGAATCAGCACCGTCCCCGTCCCAAGCACCGGCAGAATGTCCACGATTGCCGTCAAAACCGCATACAAAAACGCCATGTCGATCCGCAGAATCTTAAATCCAATGTAAAGCTCCACAAAGGTCACACACATCAAAAACAGGTACACCTTTAAAATTTTCCCCACCATGACCCTGGCGCTCCGTGCCACTTCTAAAACCACATCCCTCCTTCTCTCCGGCACCTGGCGGAGAAGAAAGCCCCGCACCTGCTCCAGGTCTGCGGTAAAGAAAAAAGAGGAAATCACCATGAAAATAAACTGAATCAACAGACCTGGAAAGGCCACCACATAGGAAGCCCCCAGACTAATCATGGTTCCGGAAGCCCGATTAATGAGATCCTGCATGGTCCCTTCCACAGAGCCGGCCATCTCCAGCACGCGATTCTGATTCTCCGGAAAGCTGGAGGCAAGCTTATCCGCCAGCAAATTGATCTGCGGCTCAATCGTCGCAGTATAATAGGCGGGAAGGCGTCCGGCAATTCCCTGGATAAAACCCACAATTTTTGCGCCAAAAAAATAAATCAGCGCACCCAATAGCCCGTAAAACAAAAGCACGGTAATCGGGGACCAGACCTTCCGGCCAATCTTGGTCCGGGCCGTCAGAAAACGGATCCATGGATTTAAAACAATCGCAATGAGAAGTCCAATCACAAAAGGCAAAAAAATCGGGAACAGCTTCTTCAACACAAAATACAGCACTCCCACTAAAATAATAAAATACAAAAAATTGATAATAAACGCCTTTCGCTTCTCCAGCTTTTCCTCCATGGTTTTCCTCCGTACCTCAAACAGCTTTATCCCTACTTTACCATATTCCCGCTTTGGCTACAAGTGCCGTCAGGCAATCCATCCTGCAAAAAGAGGTGCCAAAATGACCGTGGCAATTCCCGCCACCACAACCGCCAGGCTGGACATGGCCCCCTCCAGCTCCCCGAACTCCAAAGCCTTGCTGGTTCCCATGGCATGGGCCGCATTTCCGCAGGCCAGCCCCACCGCAATGGGATCTTTGATATGAAACAGGCGGCACAGAACCCTTGCCATGATCCCCCCAAACATTCCGGTGACCACCACCGCCATGATGGTAAGGGCGCCGCTCCCCCCAAGCTCCTCCGAAACCCCGATGGCGATGGCCGTCGTGACGGATTTTGGCTGCAGGGAATGATACACGCTCCCGTCCAGCCCGAACAGCGCACAGAGTCCCCAGATGGAAAGGGCCGCCGCCAGACAGCCGCTCACGATACTGATCAGAATCGCCGCCAAATTCTTCTTCAAAATTTTCACCTGCCGGTACATGGGAATGGCAAGACACACCGTACAGGGTGTCAAAAAGTAACTGATGTGGGAAGCCCCCGCATCAAAAGATTCATAGTCAATCTGAAACGTCAAAAGGATAACCATGCACAACACTGTGCTGATTAACAGCGGATTACAAAGGGTGTACGGGAACCGCTTCTGGATACCCAGTCCGATCCAATAGGTTCCGAGAGCCAGGAAGAAACCGAAATATACACTCTCCTGCAAAATCTCATTCATGGGTCTTATCCTTTCTTCCTGTTTTCTGCCGGAGGACTGCCTGCGCCGTCAGCCCCGTCACCGCCATGACCACCATGGTACTGATGATGCACACGGCCAAAATCGGTACCAAGCGGTCTGCCAGACCGCCGGCGACTGTAATCAGACTGACACTGGGACCGATAAACAGCACCGGCATCATCTTGATCAGAAAGTCCCCCACATCCTCCACCTGCGGGAGCTTAATCCGTTTCGTCATCAGGAGAAGAAACATTAGCACCAGCCCGTATACACTTCCCGGAACCGGAAGGGGAAGCACCTGATTTAAAAATTCTCCCACAAAAGAAACTGCCATAATAATAGTCAACTGTTTCAAATATTTGATTGTATCCACGCCATTCACTCCTTCTAACCATATGCAATCGAGTAGGGAAGAACTTTTATTCCCTACTCGCTGCGCGGGACGCATGCCGCTAGGCGGCTAATTTCTTCTTGCGCCCCTGTGCATAGAGAAACAGCCTCTTCTTTTCAGAAGAGGCTGTGATGCAGTTGGCGGGACTTGAACCCGCACGAGCGCTATGCTCACTAGATCCTTAGTCTAGCGCGTATGCCAATTCCGCCACAACTGCGTATGTCATTTGACTGGCACGCCTATTATAATATCATCCCCCGGCAAAATTGTCAATGGTTTTATAGCAAAAAAACGCATACTTTTTCCAAAAAATTTTTCCAAATTGTGTTGACATTTGAGACTATTTAAGGTATACTACTTTTCGTCCGGTGATAAGACTTCCGGGTGAAAATAAGTAAACAGGCAGTTGTGGCGGAATTGGCATACGCGCATGATTCAGGTTCATGTGAGCATTAGCTCGTGAGGGTTCAAGTCCCTCCAACTGCACGAACAGGCCGAATCGAGTGAGATTCGGTCTTCTTTTATGTGCACAGCACCCCGGTGCGACAAGTAGGGAATAAGCCTCAGCCTCTTCCCTACTCGATTTCTGTCTCTATTCCAGCTCAAAGGCTCCCGTATAAAGCTGATAATACTTCCCACGCTCTGCGATCAGCTCTTCATGGTCGCCCCGCTCGATGACCTGGCCGTGCTCCAGCACCAGGATCGCATTGGAATTTTTCACGGTGGACAGCCTGTGGGCGATGACGAAGACCGTCCTGCCCCTCATCAGGCTGTCCATGCCCCTCTGGACAATGGATTCCGTCCTGGTATCGATGCTGGAGGTGGCCTCGTCCAGGATCATCACCGGCGGGTCGGCCACGGCCGCCCTGGCGATGGAGAGAAGCTGCCGCTGGCCCTGGGAAAGGCTGGCGCCGTTTCCAGTCAGCATGGTGTCATACCCCTGGGGAAGCCGTCTGATAAAATCGTCGGCATTGGCCAGCCTTGCGGCGTGGATCACCTCCTCGTCGGTGGCGTCCAGACGCCCGTAGCGGATGTTCTCCATGACTGTCCCCGTAAAGAGACAGGTGTCCTGGAGGACCATCCCCAGGGAACGCCTGAGATCCGCCTTTTTGATCTTGTTGATATTGATGTTGTCGTAACGGATCTTTCCGTCGGCAATGTCGTAAAACCGGTTGATCAGATTGGTGATGGTGGTCTTCCCGGCCCCGGTGGCCCCCACGAAAGCCAGCTTCTGGCCCGGCTTCGCATAGAGAGTCACATTGTGAAGGACCGTCTTCTCCGGCTCATAGCCGAAATCCACGTCAAAGAACCGCACGTCCCCGGTCAGCTTCGTGTAGGTGAGGGTTCCCGTCTCGTGAGGGTGCCGCCAGGCCCAGATGCCGTCCCGGTCCGTGGTCTCCTCCACAAGCTCTGCCGGAATCTGCTCCGGAAGCTCTCCCGTCCCGTCCTTCGGCCGGATCCTGGTCAGGGTCACGTAGCCGTCGTCCGTCTCCGATTCCTCGTCGGTGAGGGCAAAGATCCGCTCCGCCCCCGCCAGCGCCATGATGATGGCGTTCAACTGCATGGACATCTGGTTGATGGGCATGGTAAAGCTTCTGGAAAGCTGTAAAAAGGAAGCGATGGTCCCCAGGGTAATGCCGCCGATGCCGTTTACGGCGAGAAGCCCGCCGAACACCGCCAGAAGGGCGTACTGGAGATTCCCCAGATTCATGGAGACGGGGCCGAGGACATTGGCAAAACTGTTGGCTCTGGCCGCATTCCTACAGAGCTCCTCGTTCCTCTCGTCAAACTCCCGCTTGGACGCCTCCTCATGACAGAAAACCTTGATGACCTTCTGGCCGCCCACCATCTCCTCGATGTAGCCGTTGACGTCCCCCAGGGACTTTTGCTGGCGCACGAAATAAGAAGCGCTCCGCCCGCCGATCTTCTTGGTAATCGTCACCAGGCAGGTGATCGTCACCAGGATGAACAGGGTCAGATACACACTGGTGTAAAGCATGGCGCAAAACACCAGCACGATGGTCATGCAGGAAGAGAGAAGCTGCGGAAAACTCTGGGACACCATCTGCCTCAAGGTGTCGATGTCGTTGGTGTAATGGCTCATCACGTCCCCGAAGGTGTGGGTGTCGAAATACCGGACGGGAAGGCTCTGCATGTGGGCGAACATCTCGTCCCGGATCCGCTTCTGCACTCCCTGGGAAATCCCGGCCATGAGCCAGTTGTAGGTAAACGTACAGGAAACTCCCGCCAGGTACACGCAGGCCATGGTGAGAATCGCCCCGATCAGCCCGTCAAACACCGGATCCGCCGTCAAAAGGAGCGGCTCGATATACCGGTCAATGAGGATGCGCAGGAACATGGAGCCCGCCACATTAGCCGCCGTGCTCACCAGAATGCAGACAATGACCACCGCAAAAAGCGCCCTGTTCTGCCCGGCAATATACCCGAACAGACGCTTCGCCGTCTTCGGATTTAACTTCATTCCCTTTGTCGGCGGCATTCCCCGCATGCCCATCCGTCCGGGCATCCGGGCCACCCGGGCCGTCTGCGGCGCCGCACCGCGTCCCCCTGCCGCCGTGTTCTGCTCATTCGCCATCTGCCCTGCCTCCCTTCATCTGAGATTCGTAGACCTCCCTGTAGATTTCGTTCCCTTTAAGCAGCTCCTCGTGGGTGCCGAAGCCGCTCACCCGTCCCCCGTCCAGGACGATGAGCTTGTCGGCGTCCTCCACCGAGGAGATCCGCTGGGCAATGATAAACTTCGTCGTCTCCGGGATCTCCTCCCGGAAGGCCTTCCGGATCATGGCGTCCGTGGCCGTGTCCACGGCGCTGGTGGAATCGTCCAGGATCAGGATCTTCGGCTTCTTTAAGAGCGCCCTGGCAATGCAGAGTCTCTGCCTCTGGCCGCCGGACACGTTGGTGCCGCCCTGCTCAATGTGGGTATCGTAGCCCTCCGGAAACTCCCGGATGAAGCCGTCGGCCTGGGCGAGCTTACAGGCCCTGACCAGCTCTTCGTCTGAGGCCTCCGGATTCCCCCAGCGGAGGTTTTCCTTGATGGTCCCCGAGAAAAGGACGTTTTTCTGGAGCACCATGGCCACCTGGTTCCGGAGCGTCTCAATGTCATACTCCCGCACGTCAAGCCCCCCAACCAAAAGCCGCCCGCCGGTAACGTCATAGAGCCTGGGAATCAACTGGACCAGGGAACTTTTGGAAGAACCGGTCCCGCCGATGATCCCCACGGTCTCCCCCGATTGGATGTCCAGGTCGATGTCCATCAGGCAGAGCTTGTTTTTATCCCCCTTGTAGCTGAAGGACACGCCCTCAAAGCGGACGGAGCCGTCCGCCACCTGGAAAACCGGGGCCTGCGGATTCTTCAGACTGCTCTCCTCGTCCAGAATCTCCACGATCCGCTCCGCCGACGCCTTGGAAATGATCAGCATCACGAACACGTTGGACAACATCATCAGGCTCATGAGAATCTGCATGGTATAAGAAAACATGCTCATGAGCTGCCCCGTGGTCATTCCGCCCGCCGTGCCGTTTCCCCCCACGATCAGCCTTGCGCCGATCCAGGACAGGAGCAGCATGCAAGTGTACACCGAAATCTGCATCAGGGGCATGTTGAAAGCCACCGTCCGCTCCGCCTTCTTAAAATCCCGGTAAATGCTCTCCGACACCCGGCCGAACTTCTCCTTCTCGTGCTCCTCCCTCACGAAGGACTTCACCACCCGGATCCCGTGGAGATTCTCCTGCACCACCATGTTCAGCCGGTCATAGGTCTTGAACACCCGCTCAAAGAGAGGATGGGCACGTTTCACGATCATGAACAGCCCGACCCCGAGGACCGGAATCACACAGAGGTAAATGACCGCCAGCCTGGCGTTCACCAGAAAAGACATGAACAGGGCGAACACCAAAAGAATCGGCGCCCGGACCGCCATGCGGATCACCATCTGGAACGCATTCTGCACGTTGGTCACGTCCGTCGTCAGCCTGGTGACGATACTGGCCGTGGAAAACTTGTCAATATTGGAAAACGAGTATTCCTGCACCCGGTAATACATGTCATGGCGCAGATTCTTCGCAAAACCGGCGGAAGCCCTGGCCGCATGAGTTCCCGCCAAGATGCCGAAACCCAGAGAAACCAGACAGCAGACCTCCAAAAGAAGCCCGATCTGCCAGATGGCCGTCATGCTCCCCCGGTCGATGCCCTGGTCGATGAGCCTCGCCATCAGCATGGGGATCAGAACCTCCATGGCCCCCTCCCCCACGATGAATGCAGGTGCCAGAATGGAATCCCGCTTAAATTCCCTGATACACCCCGCAAGCCGTTTGATCATAAATGTCATCCTCCCTCCGTCACTGATCCATGTCCCCGTCGATATTCTCCCGGATCCGGGCCAAAAAATCAGAAAGCGCCCTCAACTCCTCCTCCGAAAACCCGTGGGAAATCCGTTCCTCGATCAGCCCGATCTCCCGATGGATGGAAGCATTCAACGCTTCCGCCTTCCCCGTGAGCCGAATCCGCTTCAGCCTGGCGTCATAGGGCACCTCTTCCCGGTAAATCAGACCGTTTTTCTCCATCAACTGCAAGATCCCCGTGGCCGAAGACCGGTTGATCCCAAACCGTTTCTCGATGTCCTTCTGAAAAACCTCCACGCCTTCCTGTTCCTGCAAAAACCTGAGGATCCAGGCGTGAGTGCCCGTCATTTGATTGGCATACCGCAGCGCCGCCGACCGGTCCATGTACTTCTTGATCAGCCTGGACGTCTGCTTGATCTCAAAACCGATGTGACGCAGATGGGCTTCGTCCATGCAGATACCTCCCTCCTGATTCCACCCGGACAAAAAGGGGCCGTCCCATTTAGTTTCTGTCCGAACTGTTTTGTTCCGAACGATTTTAGCATAAAAAATTTTTGCTGTCAATCACTTTTTGAAACCTGCATCCTTTTTATCCTGACTGATATGGGAAATTTAGATTTCCTGACGGGAACTTAGAATCGATGAAAAAGACTAGCGCACACTGTTCTCATAATCCTGCAGATAATGATGGTTCTAAAATGTCCTTTTGCCCGTGCGGTCAAGAGCACTTCATATTCCACATTCATTTCTGATCTCTGCAAGAAATTCCCCCGCCTCCTGATAATTTCCTTTCTCTGCCTGTTGCCTAGATATTTCTAAGTCCGTCAATATTTCTTTTTTGCCCATCAATGGAAAAGGGCAATCCGTTTCACTTTCTTTTTCAAAACTCCTCCGCCTGATCCGGTCCGCAGCCTCCCTCCCCTCAAAACAATGCTCCCCCAGCCGCACCACCGGCATGATCCCCATCAGGGAATTGGTGAGGAAGCATTCCTCAAACCGTCCGACGTCCCCGGCTGGAATCCTCGTCTCCGCAACCTCATACTGCTCCAGGAGGACCTCCCGCACGATGCCGGGAAGGAGGCCGCAGGAGAGCTTCGGCGTGAAAATTCTCCCCTCCCGGACAAAAAAGAGGTTGGAAGCGCATCCTTCGCAGACCTCCCCCCGGCCGTTCAGGAAGACTGCCTCGTTAAAGCCTTTCGCCGCCGCCCGCCTCCTTTCCAGGATGCAGTCCGCATAGTTCAAGGTTTTGTGAAAAGTGAGCGGCGAATGCTCGTTGCGCCTCCCCTCCGCAAATGCCAGCGAAAATCCCCTCCGGTAATCCGCCTCCGTATAAGGATTCTCCCGGGGCAGGAACAGCCTGTTTTTCTCCGACACGACGATCTTCAAGGCCCCCTCCGTGATCCCCTCGGATTCCAGATAGCGGCGCACCTCCCCCTCCGTCACCCGCCCGGAAATCCCCAAAAACGAGAGCGCCCTGTCAAGGCGTCTCAGATGCCGCCCCAGCAGCAGCGGGTGGCCTCCCTTGAGGGCAACAGTCTCAAAAGCCCCCAGTCCAAACAAAAAACCCTCGTCCAGTAGGATCCTCCCATTCTGTTCCATCTCCCTCTTCCTTTCCTTCGGTTTTACCGGACAGGCCCTCTACGGCTCCCGGATCGCCTCCAGGAGCGCCTTCGCCTTCTGAATCGTCTCCTCGTACTCAAATTCCCGCTCCGACTCACAGGTGAGCCCCCCGCCCACGCCCAGCGAATAGACGCCGTCCCGGTGCAGGGCGGTGCGGATGACGATGTTAAAATCACAGTCCCCGTCCAGGGTCAGATAGCCCATGGAGCCGGTGTAAAGCCCCCGCCGCCCGTGCTCCAGCTCGTCGATGAGCTCCATGGCCCGAAGCTTCGGAGCCCCGGTGATGGAACCTCCCGGAAAAGCCGCTTCCATCAGGTCCATGACCGTCCTTCCCGACTCCAGCTCCCCCTCCACCTCCGCCTCCAGATGGAACACCGTCGCATAAGTCTCCACCTCAAACAGCTTCGTCACCCGGACACTCCCCGGCACACACACCCGGTTCAGGTCATTCCGCTCCAAATCCACGATCATGAGGAGCTCGCTCTTATCCTTCTCCGACCCGGAAAGCTCCCGCTTAAGCCGCTCATCCTCCGCCTCCGTCTCCCCCCGCTTCCTGGTCCCCTTGATGGGTCGGGTCACCACACGGCCCCCCTTCATCCGCAGAAAACGCTCCGGCGACGCCGAGATCACCTGGAAATCCCCGTACTGGAAATAGCCCCCAAAGGGGGAGGGATTGTCCCGGCGGAGGGCCCGAAACACCTCGTAGGGCGGCTTCTTGCTGCGGACCGTAAGCTGTCTCGTCAGGTTCATGATATAGACGTCCCCCTCGACGATGTGGGAAACCACCTGGTCCACCGCCTCCAGATACTCCCCCTTCCCAAAATTCGATTCCACCCGCAACCCGGCCGCCGCCCCCGTCCTCTCAGGAACCCTACAACCCGGCCCTTCAGACAGACCCGTCCCGGAAGCCGCCCTTCCCGGCCACTTGGACGAATCCGTCCCGGAAGCCGCATTCCCCGGGATTGCCTCGACTTCTTCTATTTTTTTGATTTCTTTGATTTCCCCAATTTCTCCAATCTGAGAGAGAAGCTCCTCCATCCTCATTCCGCTCTCCCCCGTCTTCCCGTTGGCGATCAGGTGCAGCCTCCCGGTCCCGTGGTCCTCCACGAGGAACACGTCATAGAAGCACAGCACGCACTCCGGAATGGGATGCTTCTTCTCATGGCGGCTGTCCACGCCCTCCTTCTCACGCCCATAATCATAGGAAAAATAGCCGATGGCACCGGAGACAATGGGCAGAGACGTGGGATTTTCCTCCCCGTGGCGTTTCAGATATTCCCTCACGTAAGCCTCGAAGCTCTGGCCGCACTCCCGGCCGTTCACCGTGAAACGCTCCCCTTTCACCAGCGTCAGGTACGGATACAGCCCCACGATGGAATAACGGCCCAGGCGGTTTTGCAGGGAAGAATCCAGAAACACCGCCATCTCCTCCCCCGCATACCGGTCAAAAATCCGGCAAAGCGGCGGATGGGCTTCAAGCGTCCGGATGGTTCTCATGATCCCGCCTCCATTCCCTGCAGATTTTCCCGAAATTGTCCAAGAGCCCCAGGCCGCATTCCGTCAGCACCGCCTCCGGGTGAAACTGCACGCCGTACACCGGATGCCGCCTGTGGGAAATCCCCATGATCACGCCGTCAGACACAGACACCGCATCCACCGAAAGCTCCGGCGGGAAGTCCGTCCCACTGACCATGAGCGAATGATACCTCGTGGCGGAAAACTCCTGCGCAAGGCCCGCAAAAAGCCCCCTTCCCCCGTGACGGATATCCGTCAGTTTCCCGTGCATGGGGCGTTCCCCCTTTTCCACACGGGCGCCAAAAAAATGGCCGATGGCCTGATGGCCCAGACACACGCCCAAAATCGGAATCTTCCCTTTCCATCGTTCCAGAATCTGCAGAGACATTTCTGCGTCCGACGGCTTACCCGGCCCCGGAGAAAGGACGATTCCCTCCGGCCCAAGCGCCTCAATCTCAGAAAGCGTGATCTCATTCTCACGCCTCACCAGAATATCCTGTCCCAGCTCCCGAAAATAAGCCGACAGGTTGTAGACAAATGAATCATAATTATCCAGCATAAAATACATGCTCTCTCCCCTCGCTTTCCAAATGTTCCGGCATAGTCGTTCTTGACACCGAAGCATCCCCGAAAGCGAAGCCTTGCACGGGGAGGGTCTGTCTCCGGGCCGCCATGGGCCCGGTCCGTATCCTTGCCTGTTTCATTTTCACAGTATACCGCAAAATCCGCAAAAATGCAAGAAGGCCGCCGTGCCGAGCGCCGTCAATGGATCAGGAAGCCATCCACACACTCGCCACGACTCCGGCAAAAGTGGCAAGAAGCGCCCCGGCCAGAGTATATCTGGTCCTTTTGATCTTCACGCTCATGAAATAGACACTCATGGTATAAAAGACAGTCTCCGTACAGCTTAGGATGATGGACACCATCCGCCCCGAAAGAGAGTCTGGACCGAATTCTTTGAAAATGTCCAGGGCCAGGCCAGTGGCCGCCGAGGAAGAAAACAGCTTTACCATAATGACGGGAAGCACCTGGGCCGGAAGAAGGACGGCCGGGATCAACTTCGACAGCCAGAAGGCCAGAAGGTCCAGGAAGCCGGAAGCCCTGAGGATCCCCGTCCCGATCATCAATCCCACCAGCGTCGGAAGGATCCCGCCCACGGTTTTCATTCCCTCCTTGGCCCCCCGGATGAAATCTTCAAAAATCGGGCGCTTTTCCAGCAGCCCGTACACGGCCACCAGACATACCAGAGCCGGAATCATCAGATTGGAAATATAAACCATAAAAAAACTCCCGCATACTGTTTATACATCGTATGCGGAAGCCACGGTTTTTCATGCATGATTCCCTCCGGCTACAGATTTGCAAACACGTCCATCTGCTTTCTCAGCTCCCCGACGATCTCCTGATTCGTATCCATGCGGGCGGCGATGCCGGCCATGTCCTCGGCCAGAACCCTGGTACTGCTTGCCGCACCGGTAACGTCAGGCAGCGCGCCTTCGATGGCCCCCGAGATGCCGGAGATCGAACCGGCAATTTCATCCATGGCGCCTTGCAGTCTGTCCGTCCGGCTGTTGAACGCCTCCATGGAACGTTCCACGTAAACCGCATCTTCCCGGTACTGTCTGCCGGATCTGACCGAAGCCTCAAACTGCGTCAGAATGTTCTTACCCAGGTAATCCACCAGCTCCCTGGCACTTTCAGAAAGATAGTCCACCGCACCGGTAACGACACCGCCAACCTCCTGGATGTGTCCGGCAGTGGTGGCGCAGGAATCTGCCAGGCGGCGGATCTCCTGGGCCACCACCGCAAAACCCTCCCCCGCCTTTCCGGCCCTAGCCGCCTCGATCGAAGCGTTGACGGCGATCAAGTCCGTGGTCGATGAAATAGAGAGGATATCCTCCGTCAGCACATGGATCTGATCGACACTCCGGCTCTTTACAATGGCCTCCTGAAGCACGGACATGATCTCCTCCGTCTTGGCGCGGATCGCCTCCATGTTCTGCTTCGCCGCCCGCTCCATCTCCTCCGCCCGGCTCCGCATGTCCGCGGAATAGACCGTGATTGCGGCGCATTCCTCCGCCATGCTCTTCGTGTCTCCCTGTGTGCCGGAGGCATTGGCATTGATGGAAGCGGCATTTCCGGCAATCTCTTCAAAAGCGGCCGACAATTCATCCGTCAGTCCGGAAAGCTTTCGGACACTGTCATGGGACGTCTTGGTCCTTTCCCGCACTTCGGCCACCACGCCGCTGATCCGCTCCGAACTGCCCTGAAGCGTCCCCATGGCGTCCCGGATCGGGGCGATGACCGATTTCCGGATAATGCGGAAAGCCGCCAGTACCAGAAGGACCCCCACCGCCAGAGTGACCGCACTGGTGACCAGAGAGACCACGTACACCAGGAAAAGCCGGCCCCGCGCCCGCTCCGCCTGTGCGCTGACCGAAGCGTAAAGAGCGTCAATGCTTTCCTCGGCGGCATTGCTGTATGCGGCCACGTCCCCGTTGGCCACGGCATAAGCCTCCTGGGTTTTGCTGTCCGCACTGGCGCAGACCAGTTCTACCAGAGAATGCTTGAAGGAGTCATAGGACATAAGAAGCGTATCATAGACTTCCCGGTCCCCCTTGGCAACATAAGCCTCGTACTCTGCCAGCTTTTCATCCAGCGCCGCTTCCTCCTCCTTGATCTCTCCCACCACCCGGATCATCGTGGCATGGTCTGCCGCCACGATATGGGAAAGCGCCAGACGGTGGATATTCAGCATCGAATGCCGGACACTTTCCAGCTTCGTCTCACTGACCATGTACTCGTCAACAATGACGCCGGCATTGCCGTTTACATTATTGATCCCAAACGCCGCCAGGACATTGGACAACAGCGTGATCACCCCCAGCAAAAGAATCGGCAGAAGCAGCCGTTTCTGCAGCGTCAGTTTGCCTTTCATACCATATTTCCTCCCAAAACGATCTTAATCCACTACCCAGATACTCTTTATCAAAAAACCCGCCTCTCCTACCTGGCAGTCACTTCTTCCACCAATCGGTCCAACTGCTCCTGAAGAGATGCGCCGGAGGGATTTCCCTGCGCCATGCCGTTCGCAAAGGCAGTCACAGGATCCCAGAACTTTCCGCCCACCCGCTGAAGCTGGGAAAATTCTGACTGCTCCAAAAGCGCCGCAATTGCAGGCGACTCCTGCACCTCGGCCGAGCCGGCCGCCCGGACATTGGACGGGCCCTGTCCCCGCTTCTCAAAGCGAAGCGTCTGACCGTCCTCGCTGGTGATCCACTCCGCAAGCCTCGCTGACCACTCCGGATGCTGCGAATAGGCATTCACGCCGATCAGCTTGCAGCCGGAAAAAGAAGCCATCTGGATCTGCTCCCCCCCGCAGGTATAGGCCGGAAGTTTGGCGGCCCCCGTCTGGCTTCCCCAGGCCTCTTCGATCGCCACCTCGTTCCAGACACCGCTGACTCCGGCAATCACGGAGCCGTCCTTCACGCCGGCCAGAAATTCCTCGTCCGTACAGCTTCGAAAGCCGGGGCTGGCGGCGATGTCCAGCATGGCCTGAGCCACGTCCACCCCCTGGATCGGCCCGTCGGTGCCGTTCCAGGTACAAAAATTGGTCAGGCCGTCCTCATTGAGCCCCACCTCCAGACCCGTATTGCCAAAAAAGGAATAGACATACCAGGCAGAAGACCAATCCATGGTCACAAGCTTCCCACCCTTCGCCGCAATCTCCACCATCCGGTTCAGGCTCCGTATGTCCTCCTCAGAAAAAAACTCCTTGTTATAATAAAGAAAATAACCGTTATCCGCCGTCAGCGGATAGGCATAAAGTGTACCGTCCACAGAAGCCGCATCCACGGAGGCGGGAAGATTTTCCGCCCGAACCTCCTCCGCATGCTCAATGGGATCCAGTGCGCCCGCGGCGGCCAGGGCCGCCACCTGGTCATCTGCAAAAGCAAACACATCCGCGCCGTTCTCGAGGTCTCCCAAAAGAACATCCTTGCAATTGGACTCGCTCTGCGCCTGATAGGAGATCTGAAAATCCGCCTGGTCCTTGTAATACGATTCAAAAGAAGCAAACAGTTCCCGGAGAAGCTCCTCGTCATCCTCCCCGCCCCAGACCGTCAGTTCGATCACCTGGTCAGTGACCGCTTCCGTTTCCACCATCGTCTCCTGTTTTCCGCAGGCATTCAGGCAGAGCAGACTCCCCACCGCCCAAAAAAGGCAGATCCATCTTCTTTTCATAACCTCAACCCTTTCCCTTTGTTTCGTTTTTCCGGAAGGCCCCCGTGAAAACCCTCTGCGAATAGGATTTTACCTCTTCCCAGCCAATTTCCCGATACCGTTCCGGGAACATGCTGTAGGCGATCACCGGAGCAAGGGCGCTGTAAAGCGCCGTCCGCCTTGCCATCCGCCCTCCCTCCGTCTCCAGGACCCCTTCCCGGAAACCGGACCGGACCAGGGCCTCCGTCACCTGCTCCGCCGTGTCCAGCCCCTCACGGTCCCCTCTTCCGGAATTGTAAAGTTCCCTCTTGATGCCCTCCGGAAGCTTTCCCCCGTCCACGAACCGCATCAAGAACAGGGTGCGGCCCTGAGGAGAACCGACCCACTCAAGGATCACGTCCAGCATGGCCGCAAAACCGGAAGCCTCCTCCATCTTCCGGTAGATCTCGTCCGCCTCTTTTTTCAAAGACCAGATGATGGTTCCGGCAAGCAGCTGATCCTTGCTGTGAAAATGCTCATAAATGGTCCCCTTGGGGATACCGGAAGCCCGGGCAACCGCCTCCATACGGATATTCCCCCAGTCCGTCCCCTCCATGTGAAGTCTCCACACACTCTGAAACAACAATTCTTTTTTCGAAGCCGTCACCTTACTCATCCAATATCTCCAGCTCCTCTTCCCTGACCACGCGCATCTTCTTCCTGTGGAACAGATCATAAAGCACCGGCACCACGAACAGCGTCATAAGAGTCGCATACAGAAGGCCGCCGATGGTGACGATGGCCACCGGCTGCATCATTTCCGCCCCGGTTCCCACACCGATGGCCATGGTGGCAAGGCCCAGGATGGTGGTAAGGGCCGTCATCAGAATCGGCCGCATACGGGTCACGCCCGCCTCCACGATAGCCTCCCGCTTTTCCACGCCGTCCCGCCTGAGCTGGTTCACGTAATCCACCAGAACGATGCCGTTGTTTACAATAATCCCGGCCAGCATGACAAAGCCGATCATGGCGATGACGCTGACCTCCTGCCCCGTGAGGAACAGACCCAGGAACCCTCCCGTGAAGGCCAGGGGGATCGTGAACATGACGATAAACGGCGACAGCAGGGACTGGAACTGGGCCACCATGATCAGATAGATGAAGGCCACCGCCACCAAAAGCATCTTCACAAGCTGTTCCATCGCCTCCATGATGGTCTCGTTTTCCCCGGCGAACTCCATGGCACATCCCTCCGGAAGCTCAAAATCCGCAAAAGCCGCCTCCACGTCATTGCTGACCAGGCCCACGTTGTAACCCTCCTCGATCTGGCCGCTGACCGTCAGGTAACGCCTCTGGCTCTCCCTTCTAATGGAAGAGAGGCTCTCCGTCTCCTCTATGGAAGCAATCTCCCTTAAAGCGATCACCTTCTCTTCCCCGTCCATTCCGGTTACGTGGAACTTGAAGCGCTCCAGATCCCCCCGGTCAAAATCCGCCAGGGACCCGTCGTCTACCACGACGGAATACCCTTCCGCCCCCTCTGAAAGCTCCGTCGCCTCCTTCTCAGAGCGGAGGGCTCCCTGCAGATCCATGTAGGCCTGGGCAACCGTCACGCCCTTTGCCATGGCCTTTTCCTTGTCAATGACCACCCGAAGCTCCGGCGTGGGATCCTCGATGCCGTCCGTCACCTCGATGATTCCCTTCACTGTGGAAAGCCTCTCCGCCACGGCCTTCGCCGCCGACCGAAGCTCGTCTAAATCCCGTCCGCTCACGTTGATCGTCACCCCGGAACCGCCCAGAACACTGATATCCATGGTGGAGCCGCTGGCGGAAACGCCACATTCCAGTTCTGCGCAGGCCTCTTCGATCTGAAGGGCGATCTCCTGACTGGAGGCCGACTTATCCTCCTTGAGAATCGCATAGACAGACACCGAATCAGAGGAGCCGCCGCCCATCATGGACATCATGCCGCCGCCGCCCATCATGGCGCCCACCGTCTCCACGTCCTCCACGGACATGATTCGCTCAATGGCCTGGTCGGCCAACTCCCGGACCTCCTCCGTGGTCGCCTCCTCCGGCATCTCCAGAGAGACCGAAATCTGCGTGCCGTCCATCTCCGGCATATAGGCCGTCCCCCGGCTGGTGCTGGCGATGACGCTGAACACCAGCATACCCACCGCCGCAAGAATGGTGAGAGCCCGGTGCCTCAGACAAAAGCGGACCGCCTTCTCGTATCCCTTAAGCATCCCGTCAAAAAGCCGGTGGGACCGCTCCTTCTGCTTCTTCTTAAGCATCCCGGAAGCCATGGCCGGAACCAGGGTCATGGCCACGATCAGGCTGGCCACCAGGGAATAGGTGATGGTCAGGGCCATGTCCGTAAACAATTGTCTCGTCATGCCATGGATGAACACGATGGGGACAAACACGCTGACGGTGGTAAGGGTGGACGAGGTGATGGCTCCCGCCACCTGGACCGTGCCGCTGACCGCCGCCTGGACCGCCGAGACTCCCTTGTTCCGCAGCCGGTAAATATTCTCAATGACCACCACCGAGTTATCCACCAGCATGCCCACTCCCACGGCCAGACCTGACAGGGAGATCATGTTGAGAGTCACGCCGGAAAAATACATGAGCACGATGGCAAAGATCACGCTGATGGGGATGGAGCAGGCGATGATCACCGTCGGCCGCAGATCCTTCAAAAACAAAAGCAGGATGACGATGGCCAAGACCGCCCCGTAAAGGAGGTTGTTGAGCACCGAATCCACCACCAGGTAAATATAATCCCCTTGGTTGGAGAGCATGGTAAAATGGAGCCCCGGATGTTTTTCCTCCAGCTCGTCAAATTTCTTCTGAATGCTCTCCGCCACGTCGGCCGTGGCATAAGTGGGCTGCTTTTCAAGGGAAAGCACCACGCCGTCGTTCCCGTTGATCTTCGCATAAATGTCCGCACTGTTGTCGCTCTTGTAAACCTCTGCCACGTCAGACAGGCGGATCGGCTCCGCATCCTCCATGCCGGGATCAAAAAGAATCAGATTTTGAAGCTCCTCGATGTCTTCCAATTTATTGCCCACACGCACCAGATACTGGACTCCGTCCTCCGTCACATAGCCTGCGGGCATGGCGAAATTCTGGGCCGTCAGGATCTGGGAGATCATCTCCACCGTCAGCTTGTCGGAGACATCGGCCGCGTCGAGGGCAGTCTCCTTGGAGGAATCAAAGGTTTCCTTCTGGGTGTTGAATTCCTTTTCCCCGTCCTCAAGCTGCCGTTTGGCCTCGTCCAACTGGGCCTGGGCCTCGTACTTGGTCATGCCGGCCTCCTGGGCCTTGGCGAGAAGGGTCTCCTTCCCGGAGGCAAGCTCCGCCCTGGCCGCCGCCATCTGTGCCTTTCCCGACCGGAGGGCCTCAATCCCGGAAAGCCCTGCCTGAAGCTGCTCCAGGGTCCCCTCGCTCTTGATCTTGTCAATCTGGGCGACGGCCGTCTCCGCCTCTGCCTTTTTCGTCTCAAGCTCTTCCTTCTGCGCCGTAAGGGCCGTCTTGTTCGCCGTAAGCTCCGCTTCCGTGGCCTCCAGCTGCTCCATGGCGACCGGATAAGTATCCATGACCGCCTTAAGCTCCGCCGCCTGGGCCGCCAATTGATCGTACTGCGGCGTTCCCGGCTGGAGCACAGTGGTGATTATTTCTCCATCCTCATTGATGTATCCCCCTGCCACCAGCCCTTCAAAAGCCGTCTTCGCCGCCTCAAGCCGTTCCTTCCCCTCCGCCACCTGGGAAAGGCCGTCCTCGATCTGGGAGAGGCCCTCGTCCATCTGGGAAAGGCCCGTCTCAAGCTGGGAAAGACCGTCCCGGATCGTGCCCTCCTGGGCAAGGAGTCCGTTAAGCTGTTCCAGGGACGCTTTCAATCCGGCTTCCATCTCGTCCACGTTGGAATAGCCGGCCTGGCTCAAGGCCTCGCTCTCCTTGGTCTTTAATTCTTCCTCCGCCCGGTCTAAGGCGATCTCCCCCTGGAGAATCTGCATCCTGGCCTCGGAAAGAGCCTGGTCCGCCTGGACCATCCCGTTCTGGAACTGAGAGGTCTGCTTTTCCAGCTCCTCCTTCCCCTCGGCGATCTTATCCTCCGCCTCCCGGAGGGCGTCCTCGGCCTCGCTCAAAGAATCCCTGACAGAATCCTTCAGATCCTCATTGACATCGTCCACCAGCTCCTCCCGGATTACCACATTGACCTGTTCTTCCAAAAGTCCGGAGGCCGACACGCTGGCCACGCCGCCCACCCCCTCCAGGGCCGGCTGTACCGTCTCCTCCACGTAGGCGGAAATCTCCTTCACGTCCATGTCGTCGGCATCCACCGAAGCCACCACGATGGGAAGCATATCCGGATTGATCTTCATGATCAACGGCGAACCGACGCCGTCGCTCCAATACCCTGTGATCTGATCCAGCTTTTCCCGGATGTCCACGGTCACCGAGTCCATGTTGACCTCGTCGTTAAATTCCAGAATGACCATGGACACGTTCTCACTGGAGACGGACGTCACCTCGCTTATGTCGTTGAGGGTCGCCATGGACTGCTCCACCGGCCTGGTCACGGTCGTCTCCACCTCCTCCGGGCTCGCTCCCGGATAGGTGGTCACCACCACCGCATAGGGCAGGTTGATGCTGGGCAGAAGATCCGGCGTCATCTCCGTAAAAGAAACCACGCCCAGAATCAACACCAACACCACCGCCACGAACACGGTCATCGGCTTTTTTACGCTGAACTTTGCAAACATGCTGCGCCTCCTAGTCCGTAATTTGATGCAAATATCCTCCACACAGGTCCGCGTAAAATCCCTTTCCGCCCCGTGCACGCAAAAGCCGACCAGTTGGTCGGCTTCCGGTCTGTGCCCATTATATTCCAAAGACGCCAAGATGTCAATTTACGGTGTCTAAACTTTTTATAAAATTGCCGGCGAAATACGGAAACTCCATAAAAGAAGTTCATTGACAGCTTCCGTCTTCGGTAGTACACTTAAAGGCAAGTTTGCAAAACTCCAATGAAAATGTCGAAGGAGCTGACAGGTAAAACATCACACAACAGGAGGTCGCCCATATGAAACAGAAGGAATCACTGGAAATGCCGGTCTGCGAATGCAGGCACGACCACAAAGAACTGATCGCTTCCCTCAAAGAGCAGGCTCCTGATGACGGAACCCTGCTGCGCCTGGCGGAGCTTTTTAAAATTTTCGGTGACTCCACCAGGATCCGGATCCTCTATTCTCTTTTGGGCCATGAAATGTGTGTCTGCGACATCGCCGGACTTCTCGGCATGAGTCAAAGCTCCATCTCCCATCAGCTTCGTATTTTAAAGCAGAGTTGCCTAGTCAAATTCCGCCGGGAGGGTAAGCAGGTCTTCTATTCCCTGGCCGACGAGCACGTGATGACCATCCTAAGCCAGGGCTTCGACCACGTGACAGAGTAACCGTCAAGTTCCGGTCTGTCTATTTTTGTAAGATTCCAGCACCTTTTGAAGATCCGCTGCCTTATTGTCGGAATCCCACCAGCCTGATTCCCCGTCTTTCCCGAGGCTTTCCACCCGATTCCACTTTACTCTGTCTCTACAATCACTGTCCAATTGGTTTTTCCCGCGAGGAAATCCTCTTTTTTTATAAAAGATTTTTCATACATGAACCGGGGAGCCGCCGCGCTGTGCCCGATCACCAAATCTCCTGCCAAAGCACTGGGAATAAACACATCGCCTTCATAGAGCAGGTGACATTCTCCTTCCTCCATGTACTGGTAAACCCGGTAGACATACTCTTCTTCCGATGAATCAACGGTCGTAAAGGTCTTAAGTTCCGGCTCCCACACCACATTGCTCCCATAGTCTTTACTGATCTTCCGCTTCTCTCCGGTCTCCAGATCATATTCCATAAGTCCTATGTCCGGTTCATTGTACAAAAGCAAATGTTCACTGAGGCAGCCGGCGCCAAGAACTTCCCGGGCCGTGAGGCCCAGATCAGAAATTTCTTTTGTCTCCAAATCAAGTTTCCGAATTCCGGAAACTCTTTTTCTGCTCTCCTCATCCAAGAGTTCCGAATAGATTAATTGATTTTTATAGATACCCCAAAGTACATAGCAGGGAATTTCCATGGTCTTTTCCGGACATAATGCCTCCCGCTCCCCGGTCTCCAGGTCATACCGATATAGGTTGCATGTGGAGCTGCCGCCGCTGAAGGAGCCGGGATTGTTTGGATCCTCCTCCAAATTGTCAATACCCATGGCTAAAAAACAGCTCCCGTCCTGAAACACGATATTTCCCCAGACATCGCCTCTGCCCAAGTTCCAAATCCCGTCCTCCTTCGACTCCTCATACGGATAAGTCCCGATTACCCTGTCGTTCTCGCCGTCCAGATCACAGGAATGAAAAGCCGCTTCCGTCTCGCCCTCCTGATAATAATACCATTTGTCCTCCAGCCGTCCCATAAACCGGATTTCGCCGCAGAGGGCCTTTGCCACGCACTCGTCCGAATTGTGAAGGCAGTTGGGCTTAACACACAGAGGATAAAACGCTTCTGTCCCATAATCCAGATATTTGACCAGGCCTGCGTCATAATCCTGGTACACCATCCCCTCCGCCGTATAACCCGCATGATCATAATCCCGACATATGGATCCTGTCTGCTCCGTCTCCTCCTTTTTTCCACAGTGACAAAGAAGCATACAAAATACCGCCGCCAACAACACTCCCATGAACCGTGAAATCCTTTTCCTCTTCCTCAAATATCCTCCCATAAAAATCCCTCCTAATCACAACAAAAAATCCCATGCTCCACCTTCATGGTAACACAGGATTTTTCTGTTCGCACGTGACGTTTTCGTAATCTTTCCGGACAGATTTTGCACGTCCACAATTCAATTTATTTCTTTGTAATATAGCCTTTGGCTGTCAAAAGCTCCGCGCAGAGAAGGGCTCCGCCCGCCGCGCCCCTTAAGGTATTGTGAGACAAACCGACAAATTTGTAATCAAAGACCGTATCCTCTCTGAGGCGTCCCAGGGTCACTCCCATACCGTGCTCATAATCCCGATCCAGATTTGCCTGGGGCCTATTGTCCTCCTCAAAATACTTGAGGAACTGCTTCGGAGCACTGGGAAGATTCAACCTCTGAGGCTCTCCGGCGAATGCCGCCCACCTCTCCAAAATCTCTTCTTTTGTGGGTTTCTTCTCAAAGCTCACAAACACCGCCGCCGTGTGTCCGTTGCTGACAGGCACCCGGATGCACTGGGAAGTGATCACCGGGCCCTCGGCTTTCTTAATAACACCGTCCTCAATCTTGCCCCAGATTTTAAGAGGCTCCTGCTCAGATTTTTCCTCCTCTCCGCCAATGTAAGGGATCACATTGTCAATCATTTCCGGCCAGTCTTTAAAGGTCTTTCCGGCACCGGAAATGGCCTGGTACGTGGTAACAACTGCCGTCTTCACACCGAACTCGCGGAGCGCATGGAAGGCCGGTGTATAGCTCTGAATCGAGCAGTTAGGCTTCACGGCGATAAACCCTCGCTTCGTGCCAAGACGTTTTTTCTGAAACTCAATGACCTCGGCATGCTCCGGGTTCAGCTCCGGAATAATCATCGGCACATCCGGCGTCCAGCGATGGGCACTATTGTTGGACACCACGGGAACCTCTGCCTTTGCATAGGCCTCCTCGATGGCTCGGATCTCTTCCTTCGTCATATCCACAGCGCTGAACACAAAATCTACATCCGCCGTCACCTCTTCAATGTTGTGCAGGTCCTTGACAACCAATTTCTTCACGTTCTCCGGCATGGGATTGTCCAATTTCCAGCGGCTTCCCACCGCATCCTCATAAGTCTTTCCGGCACTTCTGGGGCTGGCCGCCACTGTCACCACCTCGTACCAGGGATGATCCGCCAACAGGGATACAAATCTCTGTCCTACCATACCGGTCGCACCTAAGACGCCAACTTTCAATTTTTCCTTCTGTTCCATTTCTCATTCTCTCCTCGTAATTCTTAGTTTGCATGCGCATCTGTCTTTGTATAACGCACATTTGTCTTTCCCTTGCGTATTGTACACTATCTATCCTTAAATTGCAAGTATTTTTTTATCCAATTAAGGCCACAATCAGGGACAACATTTCCGAATATCACAAACGAGTGGGCGAGAATTTCCTCCTACGTCCCTGTACATAGAAAAAACCTGCTTCCACCTCACTCGGAAACAGGTCCTCTAAAAGTTCTCAAAGCTCCCGGCCGGACTTGAACCGGCGACCTATTGATTACGAATCAATCGCTCTACCGACTGAGCCACGGAAGCAAATCTGCAAAAGCTTTTTTCAACGTTTCAAATATACTATAAGATTTCTCTTCTGTCAAGTCTTTCTGAAAATTTTCTCAAGCACCTCTCTTTTCTTGCTTCCATACAATAAACTATACCCATAGGGCATGATATACTAATTGGAGGAACGTTTATGGAACCAGTCCTTGAATTTATAAATGTATGCTTTTCCTATCATTCGCCGGACGGT
>CAJUOF010000165.1 GCA_910587905.1 uncultured Lachnospiraceae bacterium | reverse complement strand
TTTAATCACCACCCCCATTCATCAATTAAAAAACACGACAAAAAACGCCCTTAGCCATGAGTTCCTACCCACAGCTAAGGGCGTTTCTAATATGGATTTTTACAGTCATTTAAACCTCTTGCAAATCATTCTCCCACCAACCAACCACTCGACAGTAAGAATAATCGCACTCAAACGACTGTTATCAATTTGTTATCAAAAGACCTTTCCAAAACCCGCAAACCCGCATAAACGCTGGGTTCACTAAGCATTTTTGCTTATTCGAACTCCACCGTTCCGGGCGGTTTGCTCGTCAGGTCGTAGAGGACCCGGTTCACACCCTTCACTTCGTTTACGATCCTATTTGCCGTAATCGCAAGCACGTTCCAGGGTAGCTCCGAGACATCGGCCGTCATAAAATCGCTGGTGTCGACCGCCCGCAGGGCCACGGCGTAGTCGTAGGTCCGCCCATCGCCCATGACTCCGACGGAGCGCATGTTGGTAAGGGCGGCAAAATACTGCCCCAGCCCCCTGTCCAGCCCGGCCTTTGCGATCTCCTCCCGGTAAATGGCGTCTGCCTCCTGGACAATGCGCACCTTCTCGGCCGTAACCTCGCCGATGATGCGGATCCCCAGCCCGGGGCCGGGGAAGGGCTGGCGGTAAACCAGGTACTCCGGGATCCCCAGTTCCAGGCCGGCCTTTCGCACTTCGTCCTTGAAAAGCAGGCGAAGCGGCTCAATGATCTCCTTGAAATCCACCACGTCGGGAAGGCCGCCCACATTGTGGTGGGATTTGATGACCGCCGACTTTCCCAGGCCGCTCTCGATGACGTCCGGATAGATGGTTCCCTGCACCAGATAATCCACCGCCCCGATTTTCCTCGCTTCCTCCTCAAAAATCCGGATGAATTCCTCACCGATGATCTTCCGCTTCTGCTCCGGCTCCGTCACGCCCGCCAGCTTCCGATAATAGCGCTCCCTTGCGTTCACCCGGATAAAATTCAGCTCATAGGGGCCGTCCGGGCCGAACACGGCCTCTACCTCGTCGCCCTCGTCCTTCCGCAAGAGCCCATGGTCCACAAAAACACAGGTGAGCTGCTTTCCGATCGCTTTGGAAAGAAGGACCGCCGCCACGGAAGAATCCACCCCTCCGGAGAGGGCGCAGAGCGCCTTTCCATCCCCGATCTTTTCCCGCAAGGAGCGAATGGCTTCCTCCACAAAAGAACCCATCTTCCAGCTTCCGCCGCAGCCGCAGATCCGGAACACGAAGTTAGACAACATCTTCATGCCCTCCCGGGTATGCATGACCTCCGGATGGAACTGAACCGCGTACAGGCTCCTCCCCGGGCATTCCATGGCCGCCACCGGGCACACCGGCGTGTGGGCCGTCACACGAAACCCCTCCGGGGCCCTGGAAATATAATCCGTGTGGCTCATCCAGCAGACAGTCCGTTCCGACACGCCCTCAAACAGAGCCGCCCCCGTCTCCACGGCCACCTCCGTCTTTCCATACTCACTGACCGGGGCCGTCTCCACCGTCCCGCCCAGCATGTAAGCCATCAACTGGGAACCATAGCAAATCCCCAGGACCGGGATCCCCAGTTCAAAAATCTCTTTTTCACAGCGGGGAGCCCCCTCGCCGTACACGCTGTTGGGGCCGCCCGTGAAAATAATGCCCTTCGGGTTCATGGCCTTCAGCCTGTCCGGCTCCATGGTGCAGGGATGAACCTCGCAGTAAACATTACACTCCCGGACTCTTCTGGCGATCAACTGATTATACTGGCCGCCAAAATCCAGAACAACGATCATCTCTTCTTTCACGAATCTTCCTCCTGCCAAGGCGGCCGTTTTCCTACTCCGCCTTTTCCACGTTTCCCTCAGATGTCTTTTCCGTCTCCGTACTTTCCGTCTCCGCACCCTCCGTCTCTGCCGCGGCCCCCTCCGGCGCCGCCTCCTTCGATTCCTCCTCTTTAACCAAGACCTCGTTCTCCGCCCCGCACTTTCCGCAGAACCGGTCCTCGTTGGGAATCCACGCGCCACAACTGGTACACTGCTTCTGATTCTTCAAAATCCTTTTATCCTTCGTCAGGCTCTCCAACCTGGCGGCCGACTCCCGGATATCGACGGCATAGACCGCATACGGCTCCGGCATATCGTCCTCATGATCCTTAAAATACGCCTCCCCGAGGGCCTCATACGCCTTCTTCAGCCTGGCCTCCTCCTGGGAAATCTGGAGACTCAGCTTCGCGGCCTCCGCCGTCTCCTTCGTCTTGCTGCCGACCATCTTTCCGGTGCTGGTGAGCGTTTCGCCCAATGTATCAAAAAATCCCATCCGCATCCTCCTTTTTGCGAACCGTCTGCATGTTCCTTACATTATAATTTCATCCGTGGGAATTGTCAATCAAGACGCAAGATCCCCGTCCAGATGATGGGCGTCGTTGAGCACCCGGAGGATACTGCGGTCCTCCTCGATGTCAAGGATCGTCAGAGACGTGTTGTCCAGTTCCATACAACGGTAAAACCGGGAGCTCATGTCCAGAAGGTAGAAGATCGCCAGCTTCAGGATCCCCCCGTGGGCCACCACCACGACCGTCTTGTCCGTGTGGCGGTATTCCTCCTTGATCTCCTCCAGGGCGGCCCCCACCCGGAGCTTGGCCCGGTTCAGGGTTCCCTCCCCCTCCATGGGATAGTGAAAGGGTTCGATCCGGTATTTCGTAAAGGACTCTCCAAACTGCTCCTTTAGCATCTCCAAGGTGAGCCCGTCCCAGCGGCCGAAATCCAGTTCCTTGATCCCCTCCACCAAATGGATGGGAAGCCCCTTGGGCTCCGCAATGGCCCTGGCCGTGTCATAGGCCCTCTGAAGGGGCGAGGAATAGACCACGTCCACGGGAATTCCCTCAAACCGTTTTCCCAGGGCCGCCGCCTGCGCCCTCCCTTTCTCCGAGAGGGGAATGTCCGACTGCCCCTGATAACGCCCCTGGATGTTCCACTCCGTCTCCCCGTGCCTCACAAATATAAACCGCATATCCATTCTCCTCGCTTGTCTGTCTCTCCGGCCATCCTCTTTTGTCAGGAAAGATACCGCTTCACGTACTTTCCCGTGTAGGATACCGGGTTCTCGGCGACCTCCTCCGGCGTTCCCGCCGCAATGACTGTCCCGCCGCCGTCGCCGCCCTCCGGCCCCATGTCGACCAGGTAATCCGCCGTCTTGATCACGTCCAGATTGTGCTCGATCACGATGACCGTATTTCCATTTTCGCACAAACGCTGGAGAATTTCAACCAGCTTGTGGACATCCGCGAAATGCAGCCCTGTCGTCGGCTCGTCCAGAATGTAGATGGTCTTGCCCGTGTCCCTCCTGGAAAGCTCCGTGGCCAGCTTGATCCGCTGGGCCTCCCCGCCGGAAAGGGTGGTGGAAGGCTGTCCCAGCTTAATATAGGAAAGGCCCACGTCATAGAGCGTCTCGATCTTCCGCCGGATGGAAGGCACGTTCTCAAAAAATTTCAGCGCCTCCTCCACCGTCATGTCCAGCACGTCGTAAATATTCTTCCCTTTGTATTGCACCTCCAGGGTCTCCCGGTTGTAGCGCCTGCCGCCGCAGACCTCACAGGGAACATAGACGTCCGGGAGGAAATGCATCTCAATCTTGATGATGCCGTCGCCGCCGCAGGCCTCGCACCGGCCCCCCTTGACGTTAAAGCTGAACCGGCCCTTCTGGTAGCCCCTGGCCTTTGCGTCCGCCGTGGAGGCGAACAGGTCCCGGATCATGTCGAACACCCCCGTATAAGTGGCCGGATTGGAGCGGGGCGTCCGGCCGATGGGAGACTGGTCGATGGCGATCACCTTGTCCAGCCGCTCCGTCCCCTCGATGGATTTGTGCTTTCCGGGAATGGTCCTGGCCCTGTTCAGGGTCCTGGCAAGGGATTTGTAAAGGATCTCATTGATCAGGGAGGACTTCCCCGACCCGGAAACCCCGGTCACACAGGTAAAGACCCCCAGAGGAAGCTTGACATTGATATTTTTCAGATTATTCTCGGCCGCCCCCTTCACCGTCAGGAAATATTCCGGCTTCCTCCGGACCGCCGGCACCGGGATCTTCCGTTTTCCGCTCAGATAAGCGCCGGTGACAGACCTCTCACAGGCGATGAGGTCCTCCGCGGTCCCTACGGCAACCACCTCCCCGCCATGCTCCCCTGCTCCCGGCCCGATATCCACGATACAGTCAGCCGCCCGCATGGTATCCTCGTCATGCTCCACCACCAACACGCTGTTCCCCAGATCCCGCAGATGGATCAGCGTCCGGAGGAGCTTGTCATTGTCCCGCTGGTGAAGGCCGATGCTGGGCTCGTCCAGAATGTAGGCCACTCCCACCAGACCGGAGCCGATCTGGGTCGCCAGCCGGATCCTCTGGGCCTCCCCGCCGGAAAGCGTCGCCGTCCCCCGGGTCAGGGACAGGTAATCCAGGCCCACGTCCACCAGAAAGCCCACCCTGGCACGGATCTCCCTCAGGACCAGCTTTCCGATGGACACCTGGGTCGGCGTCAGTTTTTCCTCCATGCCCTCCATGAATCCATGAAGGCCTCCGATGGACATGGAAGTAATATCATAAATATTCTTGTCACAAACTGTCACCGCCAGAGAACTCTTCTTCAGCCGCTTCCCCCCGCAGACCTTGCAGGGCGTGATCCGCATAAACGTCTCATACTCCGCCTTCATGGTCTCCGAGCCAGCCTCCCGGTAGCGGCGCTCCACGTTCCGCAGGAGCCCCTCGAAAGCCACGTCATAAACGCCCTCCCCCCGCTGGCTCTGGTAACGGACCTTGACACTGCGCCCCCCGGTCCCATGCATCAGGATGTCATAGATCTTTGTGGGATAATCCTGAACAGGCGTGTCCAGATCGAATCCGTATTCCTCGCACAGGGCGTCCAGGATCGCCCTGCTGAAACTCCCCGGCTTGGAGCAGGACTGCCAGCCGCAGACGGTGATCGCCCCCTGGTTGACGCTGAGGGTCTTGTCCGGCACCATCAGGTCCTCGTCGAACTCCATCTTGTAGCCAAGGCCCGAGCATTCCGGGCAGGCACCGAAAGGATTGTTGAAAGAAAAGCTTCTCGGCTCCACCTCGTCGATGCTGATCCCGCAGTCCGGGCAGGAAAAGCTCTGGCTGAAATTCAGGGGCTCCCCGTCAGCCACGTCCACCACCATCAGCCCCTCCGAAAGCCGCATGGCCGTCTCGATGGAATCCGTCAGCCGCTTCTCCATGCCGGCCTTCACCATGAGCCGGTCCACAACGATCTCAATATTATGCTTGATATTTTTATCCAGGGCGATCTCTTCCGTCAGCTCATAGAGATTGCCGTCAACCCGAACCCGGACGAAGCCGCTCCGCTTCGCCTGGTCCAGCACCTTTTCATGGCGTCCCTTCCGCCCACGGACCACGGGTGCCAAAATCTGGATTTTGCTGCGCTCCGGAAGTTCCAGGATCTGGTCCACCATCTGGTCCACCGACTGCTTCCGGATCTCCCTGCCGCATTTCGGGCAGTGGGGAATGCCGATCCTCGCATAAAGCAGACGGAAATAATCATAAATCTCCGTCACCGTGCCCACCGTGGAGCGAGGATTCCGGTTGGTGGACTTCTGGTCGATGGAGATGGCCGGGGAGAGCCCCTCGATGCTCTCCACCTCCGGCTTCTCCATCTGGCCCAGGAACTGTCTCGCATAGGAGGACAGCGACTCCATATAGCGCCTCTGCCCCTCCGCATAGATCGTGTCAAAGGCCAGGGACGACTTCCCCGAACCGGAAAGCCCCGTCAGGACCACGAACTGGTCCCTGGGAATGTCCACCGATATATTTTTCAGGTTGTGCTCATTGGCCCCCCGGATCCTGATATACTTCGTGTCAATTAATTTTCTCTCCTGCATGTCCGTCTCCTGTCACTTGTCCATCTCATACAAATATTTTTTAAGCTCCATCATCTGATCCCTGAGCACGGCCGCCTGCTCGAAGTCGAGCTCCGCCGCCGCCCTCTGCATCTTCTTCTGCACTTCCATGATCAGCTTCATGAGCTCCTTCTCGCTCATGGATTCCGGCTCCTTCTCAAGCTTCACGCCACGAATCGGCTCCTCCTCCGACCTGGAAATACTGATCAGGTCACGCACGGCCTTCTTGATCGAAGTGGGAGTGATCCCATGGGCCTCATTGTAGGCCTGCTGGATCTCCCGCCTGCGTCTCGTCTCGTCGATGGCCGACCGCATGGAATCCGTAGATCGGAAGAGCGTCGTGTAGGGAAAGAGT
>CAJUOF010000164.1 GCA_910587905.1 uncultured Lachnospiraceae bacterium | reverse complement strand
CACAAAGCTCCTTTAGGTCCGTGACCAGGGCCGACATCCCCGAAACAAAGCATTTCCGCTCCGTTACCCGCTTGATCTCCTGGATGGCCTCCATGGTCTCGTCAGCCGAGGTGGAACTGTCAAAGAAGACGGCCATCATGGTGGCTTCCCCGGAATTAAATGCCTCGTAAAGCTTGTCGGGAAGCAGCTCCATGGGAACGGACAGGTCCATGACACTGTCATACCAGAGGGCCGTGTCCACATGATCCACCTTCTCGATGGCCGCCTTCATGTCGGCCACCGCCTCCTCCTCCATTCCTTCCACGATAATGAAGGAAAAAGCCCCTTTTCCAAAATCTTCCATGAGAATATCCTGTCCTTTGACCGTATCCATATCCTCCGGCAGATAAGTCAGCATATCGTAATTGATCCTTGTGGCCGCCATGCCGATCACGGAGGGAACCATCAAAAGGATGGCGATCACCAAAATCGGGATCCGGCATTTTACCACTGTCTTTCCGAATTTCATCCGTTTTCCTCCTTCTTGTTCTGAATAATTTTGACTGCGCAGAGCGCAACACACAGGTTCAGCATTCCCTCCGCAAAAAAGGTCAGCCCCATCATCGTCATCAGAGCGGCAGCCCCGGCGAAGGGATCCACCACCAGGAGCAGTCCGAACAGAGCGGAGACCAGAGCCGTGACGGCGATCATCCACCACCGTTCAAGACCGAAGCGCCTGGCGTCAAAGGCCGTCTGCAGCTTGAAAAGTCCGTCTGCCAGGGCGATCACGCCGATGATCACATGCAGCGTCCAGATCACGCCCTCCGCATCGAGCAAAAGCAAAAATCCCATGACTGCGGACAAAAGCCCAAAGGCCAGATCAAACTGAAAGGCCAGCCGGTAAAGATCTCTGGAAAAATATCCGATCAGCTTGATCACTCCACAGACAAGGAGCAGGGCCCCCGCCGCCCGGCAGAGCACCTTTGCGGAAAGCTCCGGCCAAACCACCAGGAGCACGCCCATTCCGCATAAAACCAACGAAGTGACAATGTATCCAAGCTTTGCCGCCTTTATGGTTTTTAATTTTCTCATAATCACACCTCCCTTACACTGCCCTATTCTATCTGTTTTCCCTTAAAAGGAAAACGGACAAAAAAAGCCCGGTGTACAAAAATCGTACACCGGGCCTTTTTTGCCCGAAAATCAGACACCGGGCGGGAAATGCCCAAATATTACCGGCTCATGTTCGCAAAGGCCGTCTCGATGCTCCCGGCGAGCATGACGCCCAGCCGCCGGATCACGTCCTCCGGCTCATACTTCATGCCGGACGCCAGCCAGTCGAGGATCATTCCCGTGAGGGCGGCCCGGTAAAAGGAGGCCATCAGCTTCTGATCCTCCGGGGACACGGAAAATCCTCTGGCCGCCTTCTCCACGAACCGTTCCATCACATCCATCCCGATCTGATTCAAATACCGCTCAAACACCTCCCGGTTCACGGAGTTGTAGATATGGTAAATGCTCCTTTTATTCTCCAGGGCAAAGCGGGCGGCGGCGATAAAGCCCTCCTCCCAGGAATCCTCCCCCAGATGCTCTCCCAGCACCCTTTCTGTCTCCTCCCTTAAGATCATTTCCACCAGGGCCGGAATATCCTCAAAATGGTAATAAAAGGTGTTCCGGTTGATGCCGCAGTCCTCCACGATATCCTTGATGGTGATCTTGTCAAGGGGCTTTTCTCTCAAAAGCTTTAAAAATGAATCTGCGATGGCTTTCTTTGTAAACGCCGGCATAAATCAGGTCCTCCCTAGCTGAACTTCTTCTCCCGTCATGTTTCCCATCTGTTTTTCCGTCCGTTCCTCACCCTCCGCTGTTCCTGCGGATCACGGGCGTCTGCGGGTTGTAGGTGCTGTTATGTAAAAACTCCCGGCCGATCTCCACCCCGTCCTTCATGGTCACCAGGTCCGTCTTCACCCGGTATCCTTCCTTCCCGTAGGTTTTATAGCGCTCCTCGCCGGGAGACAGAGAATCGTCCTCCACGTAGGTGGGCTCGGGGACAGGAAGGGTCTCCACGACCTGGGAGTCCATTTTCACCGTGACCCCCTCCGGAAGGATCGGAATCCCGTAAATATAACAGATCACCTCCGGCCCGTAGGCATCCAGGAGCACCAGGATGTTTCCCGAAGAATTGTTCTTGAACTTGAGGTCCGAGTTCCAGTAGGAGATCATGGCGTCCTCCCCCAGTGGCACGTAGGAGACGGTCATGCTGTGATTTTTCCGCTCCGTAGTCTCAAGGCCCGCCTGGATCACCGCATTGTAGATGGTGGAAGACACCTGACAGACGCCGCCGCCGAACTCCGGCACCACCTCTCCCCTGGCATAAGTGGCCGCCTCCTTATAGCCCTGTTCCTCGGTGGTCTCCCCGATCACCTCGTTCATGGAAAATTCTTCACCGGGGGCGATCAGCGTATTGTTGACCGTGTCCGCCGCCAGCTTCACGTTGTGGTCCCGGTCCTCGCTTTCCACCTCCGCCCTGGTGCTGAACTTTGCCAGAAGCACATAGGCTTCCTTCGCCTGCTCCAGGTTCATGGCCGCAGGCACCTCCGAAACCTTTCCGGAAAGCACTGCGTCATAGTCTCCCCGGGCGACCGCCTCCCCAATCTGCCTTAGCAGATCCTCCCGGTCCACCGTCCTCCCGGCCTTCTCCTGCGAAAACAGGAACTTCGCCGTCTCGTCATAGCCGGTCATGGCCGCGTCCTCCGGCGCCACGTCAAACCGGGCCCCGATGGCGTCGACCGCCTTTTTGGCCGCCTCCTCGTCGTAGGTGTCCTCCACGCTGAAATGCCTCGGAAACCGCTGCAGGCCGGTGATCTCCGCAATCCGCTCCCGCTCCGTCCCGGTGCGCCCTAGGGCAAAGGCCTCCTTAAGCACTTCATCCATGTTGTTTTCCATCAGATTCTCAATCTCATAGGTCTCGCCCCCGCAGTCCGCCTTCATGGCCCAGGTGCTCTCGGCCGTCACCGTCACCGCCGCCACCTGCCCCTTTGCCTCCTCCATGGTAAGGCCTGCCAGGGGAATATTTTCCACGTAGACTCCCTCATAAAAGGTATCGGTGGGAGCCAGCAGCTTCCTGTGCTCGATGGTCTTTTTCAGAAAAAACGCTCCCGTCACGAAAAGCACTGCCAGAAGCCCCACGAAGCTCATGCAAAAAATGGGAGCTTTCTCCCACAGGCTCTTTCTCTTCCGTTTTCCAATTGGTTTCTGCCTTTTTTCCATGAAGCCTCCCTTTAAAATTCATACATCTATACTTTACAAAAAATCCTGGAATTTGTCTATGGAACTGTTGCACATTTTTCTGAATTCGTTTATACTGATAGCGGTAAAAAATTTCGCCCCGCGAAACTCATGTGCCGCAACTGAAACAAGGAGGATACCCGACATGCGACATCTCATAAGCCCTCTGGACTTCTCGGTGGACGAGCTTGACCGGCTGATGGATCTGGCCGACGATATCAAGGCCCACCCGGACAAATACAAGGAAGCCTGCAAAGGCAGGAAACTGGCCACCTTATTTTATGAACCAAGTACCCGCACCCGTTTAAGCTTCGAAGCCGCGATGTTAAATTTAGGGGGCAGTGTCCTTGGTTTTTCTTCTGCCGATTCCAGCTCCGCCGCCAAGGGCGAGAGCGTTTCCGATACCATCCGCGTGATCTCCTGCTACGCGGACATCTGCGCCATGCGCCACCCCAAGGAGGGCGCTCCCATGGTGGCCGCCATGAAATCCGGCATTCCCGTCATCAACGCGGGCGACGGCGGGCACCAGCATCCCACCCAAACTTTGACCGATCTTCTGACCATCCGTTCTTTGAAGGGGCATTTGGGCGATATGACGGTGGGACTTTGCGGGGATTTGAAATTCGGCCGCACCGTCCATTCTCTGATCGAAGCCCTCGTCCGTTATCCCGGCATCCGCTTCGTACTGATTTCCCCGGAGGAGCTCAGAGTCCCCAGCTACATCCGGGAAAACGTGCTGGACGCCGGCCACATCCCCTATGAGGAGGTCCGTGACCTGGAGACAGCCATGCCGTCCCTGGACATCCTCTATATGACCAGAGTGCAGAAGGAGCGTTTTTTCAGCGAGGATGAATACATCCGCATGAAAGACTGTTACATTTTAGACCGTGCCAAACTAAAAACGGCCAAACCGGACATGAGCATCCTCCACCCCCTGCCCCGGGTCAACGAGATTTCCGTGGAGGTGGACGACGACCCCAGGGCCGCCTATTTCCCCCAGGCCCAGTACGGCGTTTACATCCGCAT
>CAJUOF010000163.1 GCA_910587905.1 uncultured Lachnospiraceae bacterium | reverse complement strand
TTTTCCCGTATTCCTGGTGCTGTTCGCGGCGATCCTGATTCCGGCCTATATCGGATATCAGGGGACCTCGAAGGAGGTGTACTACGAACTGTCCGACAGCCTTCCAAGGGATCTGGACAATATCATTGCCAACACGAAGCTCCAGGAGACCTTCGACGTGGGCTCCACCCACATGATTCTCACGGACATGTCGGTGCCGGTGGAGGATAAACGGGCGATGATGAAGGAGATGGAGCAGGTGGACGGCGTGAAATACGTGCTGGGCCTGGAATCGGTGGTGGGACCGTTAATTCCCGAGGAAATGATTCCGGATTCGGTGAGGAGCATTCTCCAGAGTGACAACTGGGAACTCGCATTAATTAATTCGGAATACAAGACGGCCAGCGACGAGGTCAACGGCCAGATCGACGACCTCAACAGAATCCTCAAAAAATACGATCAGAAAGGAATGCTAATCGGCGAGGCACCCTGCACCAAGGACATGATCGAGGTGACGGACCGGGATTTCAAGGTGGTAAACGCCATCTCCATCGTGGCGATCTTCCTTATCATCCTGATTGTGGAGCGGAGCCTGACCCTTCCGGTCATTCTGGTGGCGGTCATCGAGTTTGCGATCTTCATCAACCTGGGACTGCCCCATTACACGGGGACCTCGCTCCCCTTCATCGCACCCATCTGCATCAGCACCATCCAGCTGGGGGCGACGGTGGACTATGCGATCTTAATGACCACCAGATACAAGAGCGAGCGGCATGAGGGACGGAAAAAGCGGGAGGCGGTGGCGACGGCCCTGGCGGCTTCGATTCCTTCCGTGGTGGTCAGCGCCATGGGACTCTTTGCGGCCACCTTCGGCGTGGCGGTTTACTCGGACATCGACATGATCAGTTCCCTGTGCATGCTGATGGCGAGGGGGGCCATCATCAGTATGTTCTCGGTGATTCTGGCGCTGCCGGCCATGTTTATGCTCTTTGACCGGGTCATCTGCGCCACGAGCATGGGAATGAAAAAGAAAGCAAACAAGAAAGTGGAGGTTACGGTATGAGACACATCGTGGAATATAAAAATAAGAAGAATAAGAGCGTAGAGCATTTGAATGTTAGGTATCTGAACGGGAGGGCGAAGCAGCTTGTGGCCTGGATCCTCGGCGGCTCCCTGGTCTTCGGCATGACCGGAGCCGGGGCTTACGCCGCAGGCATGAGGAAGGGGGAGGGCTCCGGCCCCCAGGTGATAGAGGCGGAGACCGCAGATGCCGGGGCGAAGGACACAGGCTCCGTCGGAACGAAAGAAGGAGGTTCCGTGGAGGAGACCGTCTATGTCCTTGCGGGGGCGGACGGAACCCCGCAGAAAATCATTGTCAGCGACCTGATGAAGGATGCGGGCGGGGAGGATAGCTATACCCAGGAGGATCTGCAAAAGGAGCTCCCCGTGGACATGGCCGTGAGTTTCAAGCTTGACGGAAGGCCGGTGGCGGCAGAGGACATGGCCGGAAAGAGCGGCAAGGTCACCATGCGGTTTGATTACACCAACAGGCAGTACGAGGACGTGGAGATAAACGGGGAGAAAAAGAGGGTTTATGTTCCCTTTGTCATGGTGACCGGCATGGTCCTCGACAACGAGCGGTTCACCAATGTGGAGGTTTCCAACGGCAAGGTCTTAAACGACGGGGATCGGACCATTGTGGCGGGCTTCGCCATGCCGGGCCTCCAGGAAAGCCTTAATCTGGATCAGGAAAAGCTTGAGCTTCCGGGATACGTGGAGGTGACGGCCGACGTGACGGATTTTGAACTGGAGACCACCATGACTCTTGCCACCACGGAGGTGTTTGCAGACATGGAGCTGAACCAGACGGAAGCTTTTGACGAGCTGGACGAATCCATGGAGGAGCTCACCGACGCCATGGACCAGTTGATGGACGGCTCCTCCGCCCTCTATGACGGGCTGTCCGAGCTGCTTGACAAGTCCGGGGAGCTGACCGACGGGATCGGGAAGCTGCATTCCGGGGCGGAAACGCTGGCGACGGGCGCCGGGACGCTGGAGAGCGGAGCAAATGATCTGCAAAGCGGAGCAGGAGAATTAAAGAGCGGGGCGGGAACTTTGAAAGACGGAGCCGAAACGCTGAAAGCGGGAACGGAATCTCTGTCGGATGGCGCTCTGGCTTTGAAGGGCGGCCTGGATCAGCTTGCGGCAGGTAACGACAGCTTGAACGGCGGGGCGGGTCAGGTGTTTGATTCTCTTCTGGCGGCGGCGAACTCCCAGATCCAGGCTTCCGGCCTTTCCCTTCCGGCCCTCACCAGGGACAATTACGGCCAGGTGCTGGACGGGGCTCTCGGGTCGCTGAATGAGAACGCCGTGAGGGAACAGGCCCTCGGGATCGCCAGAGAACAGGTGGAGGCGAAGGTGCGGGAACAGACGGGAACGGTGCGCACCGGAGTGGAGGCGGCCGTGCGGCAGCAGGTGTGGAACACGGTGCTCGGGCAGGCAGGACTTGACCAGGCCACGTATGATGGAATCGCAAACGGCTCCATTTCGGTAGATGCAGGCACGCAGGCATTGGTAGCCCAGATCCCCGGCATGGTGGAGGCGGCGATGAAGAATCAGGAGGCCGTCATTTCAGAGACGACGGAGGCAAAAATTCAGGAGCTGATCGCCCAGAACATGCAGAGTGCGGAAGTGACGAAACAGGTGGAGGCGGCGGTGGCGGCCGCCAAGACCGGTGCGGCCAGCCTGTCGGCGCTGAAGACCCAGCTGGACGGCTACAACCAGTTTTATCAGGGGCTTTTGACCTATACGGCGGGCGTGGCCTCCGCCAATGAGGGGGCCGGCCAGCTTGTGGATGGGGCCGGTCAGCTTGTGGGAGGGGCCGGCCAGCTCGCAGACGGAGCGGGACGCCTGGAAAGCGGAGCCGGTCAGTTGGAAAATGGAGCGGGCCAGCTTGCGGGCGGGGCGGGCCAGCTCTCGGACGGGGCCGACACGCTGTATGTGGGGATCGGGACCCTGCAGACCGGAAGCAGCGCACTGATTGACGGCGTGGAGCAGCTTGCGGACGGGGCCATGCAGCTCTCTGAGGGCCTGGAGAAATTCAATGAAGAGGGAATCGAGGCTCTCGTGGATGCTTTTGACGGAGAACTTAAGGAGCTAAAAGACCGTATGACGG
>CAJUOF010000162.1 GCA_910587905.1 uncultured Lachnospiraceae bacterium | reverse complement strand
GGCTGTATGAAAAGACCGGCTCCTCTCTGGGCACGGCGGCGCTCGCCATATGCTCCTATGCGCCCTATGTATTGATGAGCATCTTTGCCGGAGCCTTGACCGACCGGTTTGACAAAAAGAAGACCATGCTCGGCTGCGACGCATTCGCCGCAGTCTGTACGATCACCGTCTTTGTACTGTTTCGGACAAACAGCCTGAAGGTATGGCATTTATACGTCCTGAATGGGATCTCGGGACTCATGAATACCGTCCAGCAGCCTGCCTCCGAGGTGGCCATGACACGGATCACGCCTCAAAAGCATTATCAGAAGACCAGCGGGCTCCGTTCTCTGTCAAACAGCCTCAACTCGATCCTAAATCCTTTGATCGCCACCTCCCTGTACGCATTGACAGGGCTTAACGGTGTGATCGCCGTCGATCTCGGGAGCTTTGCCGTGGCCTTTGCGGCGCTTCTGTTCTTCATCCGGATTCCGGAAACCAAACGGGATAAGCGCGAGGGCGTACTGGTCCTCGCCAAAGAGGGACTTCTGTTTTTGCGGAAAAATCCGCTGATCCTGACACTGATTTTATTTATGTCCGGTGTGAATCTGGTGGCTTCCGCCTTTGACGCGGCTTTGCCCGGCTACGTGCTTCCCAATCCGAAGGGCGGCCCCTCCGTTCTGGGAATGGTCACATCCTGCTCCGGTGTCGCCATGATCATCGGAAGTCTGGTTGTCTCCGTCCTGCCGAAACCCAAAAACAGGGTGCGGGTCATTTATCTGACCATGCTGTTTTCCCTGGGAACCGAAAATTTCCTGCTGGCCTTTTCCAGAGAACCGGTCCTGTGGTGCGTCGGGCAGATGATCGGGTGGGTCCTTGTTCCGGTTATGAACGCAAATTTAGATGTGATCCTCAGGACTACCATTCCTGTGGAGCTCCAGGGGCGGGTCTACGCATGCCGCAACACACTTCAGTTTTTTACGATCCCCATCGGTCTGTTCTTCGGCGGATTTATGGTGGACCAGGTGTGCGAACCCTTTATGAACACATACGGAGAACTGCCAATCTTAAAGATGCTCTTTGGCACGGGCAAGGGTTCCGGCGCCGCACTGATGATGTTGATCCTCGGCGTGGTCGGAAGTTCCTTCTGTCTCATCACAGGAAGGAAATTGAAAAAGTATCAATATGACGAAGCATAGCTTTATTTCCAGGGGAGGGACGGGAGAACCGCCCCTTCCTCCCCTGCCTTGCATCAACCGATCATTTGATTCCCCAAAGGCCAGCCTGCATATTGGACAGCCACAATATCTCAACCGCCTGAAATCCACAATTTCGCAGCAATTCCATATTCTCCGACAATGAAATCGGAAAATAATCCCTCCCATACCGTTTTAAGTGTTCCTCACATTCCTCCGGGCTTCTCCCCTGTTTCATCTGGTATCTTTTCCACTTTTCCAGATAAACCGCTTTCCCTAAATCTGTAAAGGGCGCAAAATTTTCAAAGCCGATATATGACCCATGCTCCTTTAAAGCTTCATGACATTTTAACAGGACCTCCCTTCGTTCCTCCATGCGCAGATAGTGATTTACCTGTATTGACGTAATCACATCAAATTCACCAGCGTAAACCAGCTCTCTAAAATCACAGACGAAAAATTTTGCATTCCGGCCCGCAAAACGTTCCTTCGCAATTTTTATCATTTCGTCAGAAGAATCACAAAAAACAAACTGTTCAATTTCCACGTTCTCAAAGGCAGCCCTTCCCATCTCCCCCGTTCCGCAGCCGATGTCAAGCCATCTCACCGCACTCTGATTCAATACTTTCACCAGCTCTACGACCTGTCTGTAGAATTCCTCATAATATGGGAGAACCTGCCTGATTTTTCTGTCATAGCCGCTCGCCGAAAATGCGGATCTGTTGTCACTCATGGATGATCACCTCGTCCTCAATCGTTGGCACAACCAGTTGAATACCAATATAACAAAACATGCGAAAAATGTAAATGAATAGAAACAGTACCTTCATTTTTAAAACCAGCTTTACTTTTTGCTTTGAATGGATATAATAAAAGTAAATCTCAATTTTTCTTTAGATTTCAAGAATAGAAAGGGTGGCTTTTATGAATTTAGCAAAAATATCTGCGAATGGACAAATTACTGTGCCGATAGAAATCCGCCGTCTGCTCGGTCTGAAATCCGGTGATAAGATTCTGTTTTACCAAAAGCAGGACGGAGAGGTGGTTTTAAGTAATGCCTCTGCACAGGCAATCCGTAAAGCGCAGGCTGCTTTTTCGGGCGCAGCCGAAGCTATGGGGATTTCCAATGAAGAGGATGTGCAGGCTCTTGTGGACGAAGTACGTTACGGAAAGGAAAGGTAAAAATGCGGATATTGGTCGATACAAACATTCTTTTTTCCGCATTGGTTTTCCCACGGTCAAGGCCGGCACAGGCTCTGCTCCATGTAGCCGATAACCATGAGATGGTCCTGTGTGACCGCAATATCACGGAACTACGGGATATTCTGGAGCGGAAAGCGCCTGAGTTCCTGCCGGATGCGGAAGTCCTGCTGGCGGAAATAAGGATTTTCTAAGCCTTGAAATGGAGCATCCCAGATGTATGACTGTCGCACAGTTTTTAGAATGTGAGGGTATGGTGGAATAAAGGATGGCTTGACCATGTTACACATGTAAAGGTCACAAAAGATTTTTTCTGCCCGGTGCCGAACGCACACCCCG
>CAJUOF010000161.1 GCA_910587905.1 uncultured Lachnospiraceae bacterium | reverse complement strand
CCGGTGCGGTAGCACCGGCCGAGTATGAAAAAGACAATCTATATAAATGGTAATTGTTGTTTGTCGAAGCTGACGGCGGTTGCGCGCTTTATTTGCTATCAACTTCATTTGATGGTTCCAGTATACCGGGTAATTGTGACAAGAGTTTGTATGATTTCTAAAAAAAACGTGAAGATTATTAGGGATTTCTTTCGGACTGATAAAAAACTAACGAACTAATTTCCCTTCGAGCTTAACGGATTGTGACCGTTTTCCCAGAAAGGGTTGTTGTCGGGGACAGGACGGTCGTTTTCTGTGTAGTCGGAGAACTGGCGGATCGCCTGGTCCGGCTCATCAAAATGGTCCCCGGGGATGTTGTTCTTGGGCTTTCCTGTAAGGGAATCGCTGGAGTTCTTCATAAATTCCACCTCGCTGTTTTTTGATTTCTGAGGACAGTACCGCCTTGCCACAAACAGCGGGCACTGTGCGTTACTGCTATCTGTGAGAGGCGGTATTAGTATGTGCGGAGAGCAGGAGATTATACACGGAAATCAGGATGTTTTTTTAGGTGCCTTTCACTGTAGGCAATCACCCTTTGGCAACGTATGTGTACTGCGAATAAAAGCTATAACTAATAGGTATGGAAATATGGGGGAAATATAACAAAAAAAGGGGAACAGCGATTGAAATTCCGAAAATGGTGTGCTATTATGGGAATAATCCGTTGAGAGACGTTAACTTGGAAGGAGGACGCTTATGAGAAGAGCAGTATTCTCGCTTTTAATGGAAAATACGCCTGGCGTTTTGAGCAGGATCTCCGGGCTTTTCAGCCGCAGGGGCTACAATATCGACAGTCTGACCGTGGGAGAGACGGAAAATCCCGCTTACTCCAGGATGACCGTGGTGGCCAGGGGGGACGACGAGATTTTGGAGCAGATTCACAGGCAGCTCGACAAGCTGGTGGACGTCATTGAGATCAAGGAACTGAAATCCCATACCACGTCCGTGTGCAGGGAGCTGGTGCTCTTAAAGGTGGAGACGGCACCGGAGGAGCGGGATCAGCTTCTTTCCATCGTAAATATATTCCGCGCGAAGGTCATCGACGTGGCGGAGGATTCCCTGATCATCGAGCTGACCGGAAATCAGGCGAAGGTGGATGCGTTCCTTCGGCTGATCCAGGGCTTCACGGTTCGGGAAATGGCAAGGACAGGTCTTACGGGTCTTGAAAGAGGCGGCGTATCACCCATAAATTAAGCTTTTATTAACGATATTCATGGAGGAACGAATTATGGCGAAGATTTATTATCAGGAGGACTGCAATTTATCTCTGCTGGAGGGCAAGACCATTGCGGTGATCGGCTACGGAAGCCAGGGACATGCCCAGGCGCTCAATGCGAAGGAGTCCGGCTGCAACGTGATCATCGGCCTTTACGAGGGCAGCAAGTCCTGGGCGAAGGCGGAGGCCCAGGGCTTTGAGGTATATACGGCGGCCGAGGCGGCGAAGAGAGCCGACATCATCATGATCCTGATCAACGACGAGAAGCAGGCGAAGATGTACAAGGAGTCCATCGAGCCCAACCTGGAGCCCGGCAACATGCTGATGTTCTCCCACGGCTTTGCGATCCATTTCGGACAGATCGTGCCCCCGAAGGACGTGGACGTATCCATGATCGCCCCCAAGGGACCGGGCCACACGGTTAGAAGCGAGTACCAGGCCGGCAAGGGCGTTCCCTGCCTGATCGCCGTGCAGCAGGATGCCACCGGCAAGGCCCATGACCTGGCTCTGGCTTATGCCCTGGCCATCGGCGGTGCGAGGGCCGGTGTGCTCCAGACCACCTTCCGGGAGGAGACCGAGACCGACCTCTTCGGCGAGCAGGCCGTTCTCTGCGGCGGCGTGACCGCCCTCATGAAGGCCGGATTCGAGACCCTGGTGGAAGCCGGGTACGAGCCGGAGAGCGCATACTTCGAGTGCATTCACGAGATGAAGCTGATCGTGGACCTGATCTACGAGAGCGGCTTCGCCGGCATGAGATATTCCATCTCCAACACGGCCGAGTACGGCGACTACATCACCGGACCGAAGATCGTCACCGAGGAGACGAAGAAGGCCATGAAGAAGATCCTGTCCGACATTCAGGACGGCACTTTCGCGAAAGACTGGCTTACGGAGAACCAGGTGAACGCACCTCACTTCAAGGCCATGAGAAGGAGAGAGGCCGCCCATCAGTTGGAGGCCGTCGGCACGGAGCTTCGGAAACTCTACAGTTGGAACGGAACAAACAAGCTGATCGACAACTAAAGAACGGACTGACGGCGAAAGCAAGGCCGGAGTCCTATGAACGGCAGAGCGAGAATGCTCTGCCGTTTTGTGGCTGTTTTGCGAGACCGAGGGAGGCGCGGTGATGAGGATCATTCTTTCTCCTGCGAAGCAGATGGTTTTGAATACGGATATTTTGGATATCCGGGGCCTGCCGGTGTTCCTGGAGCAGGCGGAGGAAATCCTGGATTATTTAAGAGGGCTTTCCTATGGGGAGGCGAAAAAACTATGGGCCTGCAACGACGGACTGGCTCGGAAAAACTATGAGCGGCTGTCCTGCATGGATCTGCGGCGAAGTCTCGCCCCGGCCATCCTCTCCTATGACGGGATCGCCTTCAAATACATGGCTCCTGTGGTGTTCGAGTACGGCCAGTTTGATTACGTGCAGAAGCATTTGCGGATCCTTTCGGGATTTTACGGCGTGCTAAGGCCCATGGACGGCGTGGCGCCTTACCGGCTGGAAATGCAGGCGAAGGCGAAGGTCGGCGGCGCGAAGGACCTGTATGAATACTGGGGGGACCGGCTCTACCGGGAAGTCCTGGACGAGAGCGGTCTCATCGTCAACCTGGCGTCGAAAGAGTATTCCAGATGCATTGAGAAGTATCTGGAGCCGGAGGACGTGTTTCTCACCTGCGTGTTTGGGGAGCTGGAGGGGGACCGGGTGGTCCAGAAGGGCGTTTACGCGAAGATGGCCCGGGGGGAGATGGTTCGATTCATGGCGGAACGGAACATAGAAAAGCCGGAGGAGATGAAGCGGTTCGACCGGCTGGGTTATCGGTTCGACCCTGGCCGGTCCGAGGATGGGAATTATGTGTTTATCCGGGAGACGAGGGAGACTTAAGCCGCACCAGGCATTTTTTTCGGCGGGCGATCCCGCATTTTAAGTTTACGTCCATGCCGTCCGCCAGGAGTATCTTGGTCTCGGATATGGTGAGCGCATAGTAAACACAAGCGAAAGGCGGCGGATGTGCCCAAACGGGTGGAAATGGCGGCGCGGAAGAAAATCAATTCTTTGTCTGCGCTCCGCTCCGGTCGGCGCCAAATAAGCGTCACTACACAAGGTACGCCTTCGGTGTGGCGCTCGGCACCTTGAAAGCTCGTAGCGGTACTAAGAGCCTCCCTTCGCTCAGGCTCGGGACGCTCTAAGTACCGACGGCTTTCAAATGGTTTCGGCTTAGAAAAAATTGATTTTCTTCTTGGATGTTCTGACGGAATGCAAAATACGGAAACTTAAGTGGAGGCTAATGGACGGGGGAACGGAGAGGCATGATACAATTTTCGGGGAGATCCTGCGGGTCAGGGGGACCTGCGCCCGTGCCGGGAGAAGCAGATGGAGGATGATCGGGAAAAGCGTCGCCTTCCGGAAGGGCTGAGGGGAAAAGAGACAGTTACCATTGACGGGAGGAAGGTTAAGCAGTATGCTAATATCGGAAGCGTCGGCGACGAGCTGGCGGGGCCGGTGGACTTTTTCGGCATCGGCACCAACAATCTGAGCCAATATACAAATGTAGTGCACGGATGCAATCACCGACGTTATAATTAAGAGAAAAGGAGTGCTCGGACGGATGCAGGATAACGGAAATAAGGAAGGCCCCGGTGTGGCGGGCGAGCCCTTTGCGGCGTATGCGGAGGAGTACCGGGACAGGTTTTTAAAGCATTATGACGAACTGAAATGGCTTTACTGCGAGCTGTACGAGAATCGCATGGATGCCTTCGAGACGCTCTGCGGCACCATGTACCGGTATTACCGGGAGAGAAAGAAGGATTTGAAGCGGATTGACGGGGAGCGCCTGGAGAGACCGGACTGGTATAAAGGGAACCGGCTGGTGGGCATGATGCTCTACGTGGACGCCTTTGCGGGAAATTTGGAGGGCGTTCGGAAAAAGCTGGATTATATCGAGGAGTGCGGGGTCAATTATCTCCACCTAATGCCGTTTTTGGATTCTCCGGAGAAGGACAACGACGGCGGCTACGCCGTGTCGGATTTCCGGAAGGTGAAGCCCTCCCTCGGGACCATGGAGCAGCTCTCCAGACTGGCCGACGACTGCAGGGGGCGGGGGATCAGCCTCTGCATGGATTTCGTCATGAACCACACGTCCATGGAGCATGAGTGGGCCAGGCGGGCCCGGAACGGGGAAAAGGAATACCAGGACCGATATTATTTTTACGACGATTACAGCATTCCGGCGGAGTTTGAGAAGACGGTGCCCCAGGTGTTCCCGACCACGGCGCCCGGCAACTTCACCTGGCTTCCCGACATGGGGAAGTTTGTCATGACCTCCTTCTATCCCTATCAGTGGGATCTGAATTACTGGAATCCGGCGGTTCTAAATGACATGATCGACAATGTCCTCAATCTGATCAATCAGGGGATCGACGTGGTCCGGATTGATGCGGTCCCCTACATCTGGAAACAGCTTGGGACTAACTGCCGGAATCTGCCCCAGGTCCACGGCATCGTGCGGATGATACGGATGATCTGTGAGATCGTCTGCCCCGGCGTGCTGCTCCTGGGGGAAGTGGTCATGGCACCGGACAAGGTGGCGCCTTATTTCGGGACGGTGGAGAAGCCGGAGTGCCACATGCTCTACAACGTGACGACCATGGCCTCCACCTGGAGCTCGGTGGCGGCCCGGGACGCAAGGCTTTTGAAGCGGCAGATGGACATCCTGAGCCGGCTTCCCAGGGAATACGTGTTTCTCAATTATCTGCGGTGCCACGACGACATTGGCTGGGGTCTCGACTATCCCTGGCTGGCGGGTCTCGGCATGGGCGAGGTGAGCCACAAGAAGTACCTCAACGACTTTTTTACGGGCTGCATTCCGGATTCTTTTGCCAGGGGAGAACTGTATAATTCGGACCCGGCCTCCGGCGATGCGAGGCTCTGCGGGACCACGGCCTCCCTCTGCGGCGTTGAGAAGGCAAGGGTGGAGCAGGATAAGGCAGCCCTCTCACGGGCCATCAAGCTGGATCTGATGCTCCACGCCTACATGTTCACCCAGTCGGGGATCCCGGTGATCTACAGCGGGGACGAGATCGGCCAGGAGAATGACTATTCCTACCATGAGGACCCGGTGCGGAGGGAGGATTCCCGGTATCTGCACCGTGGAAAATTCCGCTGGGATCTGGAGGAGCGGCGGAAGGAGAAGGACAGCGTCCAGGCGAGGATCTTCGACGAGATCGGCAGGATGGAGGAGATCCGGGGCCGCCACCCGGTGTTTGAGTCGGATGCGGACGTGTGGACGGCGGACACCTGGGAGGACTCTGTCCTCTGCGTGATCCGAGCCAAGGGGGATGAGAAGCTGGTGGCCCTGTTCAATTTCAGCGAGTGGGACAAGACCGCCTGGATCAACGAGGACGACGGCGAGTACGTGGACCTGATTTCCGGAAGGACCATGGAGGCGAAGGGCGTGGACATTCCCGGCTACGGGGCATACTGGCTGCTAAAAAAGTCTCAGATGCAGGAAGAACAGGAAGCATGAAATACGATTGCCTGATCATCGATGACGAAAAGCTTTTGGCGGACAGCACGGCGGAATACTTTAACCTGTTCGGCGTAAAAACCGCCGTCTGTTACGGCGCTTTCGAGTGCAGGCGATTTCTGGAAGAGCACACGGCGGGGCTTCTCCTTCTGGACATCAACCTGGGCGACGGGAGCGGTTTCGCCCTCTGCAAGGAGCTGCGGGAGCGGACGGGAATCCCCATTCTCTTTATCTCGGCCAGGACCAGCGACGACGACCAGATCATGGCTTTCCACATCGGGGGCGACGATTATGTGCAAAAGCCCTATTCCCTGGGGGTCCTGCTGGCGAAGGTGAAGGCGGTGCTCAAGCGGATTAAGCCAGAAGAGGCTGCCGGATATTCGGACGGACGGCTTTTGGTCGACGTGCCGGGCCGACGGGTGGAGGTCGGGGGACGGCCGGTGAAGCTGACGGCTAGAGAGTTTAAGCTCCTCGTCTGTCTGGTGGAGGCGGCGGGCCGGGTGGTCCCAAAGCAGGAGCTGTTTGAAAAGGTTTGGGAGGACCGGTTTACCGGGGATGGGACGTTGAATGTCCACATTCGGAGGATCCGGGAAGCCATTGAGCCGGACCCGGGGAAGCCGGAGTATGTCCGAACGGTCTGGGGAGAGGGGTATCAGTTTGTGAAGCGGGATGACGGACAGGCATGAGCGGCCTGTCCGTTTTGCCATGCACAGGGGCGCAGGAAGAAATTGGCCGCCTAACGGCATGCGCCCCGCGCAGCGAGTAGGGAATAAAAGCTCTTCCCTACTCGATTGTGCAGGGGCGCGGAAGGAAATACGCAAGGTTCTGGAAGGAGGATCGCATGAATAAGCGAGGACTTTTGATTTGTCTGTGTCTGCTTTTGGCCGTGGACGTCGCTGCTTTTTGGAGTGTGGCGTGTCCTAAGGGGGATACGGAGCAGGATGCGGTTGCGGTGAATGAAGTCCTTTGGACGGTGCAGGATGGCTGGGCGGAAGGTGGAGCGGGTGCCGACGGGAGTAGAGCGGATGCTGCCGGAATTTTTGCGGATACCTGCGGGGAGACGGCCGGCTTGGACTATGTGGTACTGGATTTGGGCGGGGAGGTCTTGTTTCGGACGGGGACCGGATTGAGTGAGAGCATTCATGAGGCGGTCTGCCATAGGGACACCATCCTGGATATAAGGGTGGATGACGAGGTGGTGGGCAAGTTGATCGTCTATAATGACACGGGGGATGACCTGCGGGAGGGGCGGAGCCGGGAGATGGCTCTTTTGGCAGTGTCTCTCTTTGTTTCATGTGCGGTCTGTGCCGGATTTTTTTTCTATCTGGAACGGCGGGTGATACAGCCGTTCCGCAGGCTTGAGAGGTTTGCGGAACGGGTTGCAGGCGGCAATCTGGAGGTTCCTCTGGACATGGACCGGGCCAATCTGTTTGGGGCCTTCACGGAAGCCTTCGATCTGATGCGGTCGGAGCTTAAGGCGGCAAGGCTGGCGGAGGCGAAGGCAAACCAGGAGAAAAAGGAGCTGATCGCAAAGCTTTCCCATGACATCCGCACGCCTGTGGCCAGCATCAAGGCGGCGGCGGAGGTGGGGGCAGCTCTCACGGTGCCGGAGATGCTCTGTAAAGATGGCGCTGGCGACGGCGAGGGGGGCGGCGGCAGGTCTTCGGATGGTGCTGGGAAATGCGGCGATGAATGCCCAAGCTGGGGAGTGTCGGACCGGGGAGCGTTGGATCGGCAGCGGATTGGGGAAATTTATGTGCAGATCATCCGGAAGGCGGATCAGATCAATGCGCTGGTCACGAATTTGTTTACGGCGGCTTTGGAGGAGCTGCGCCGGCTTTCCGTCACGCCGACGGACATGGAGAGCAGGGAGCTGTCAGATATTCTGGAAAACGCGGATTATCTTCGCCGGGCGAGGATTGGGGATATACCGGCCTGTCTGATCCGGGCGGACAGGCTCCGGCTGCAGCAGGTCTTTGACAATCTGTTTTCGAATTCTTATAAATATGCCGGCACGGGAATCGTAGTGGAGATTCGGCCGGAGCCGGAGTTTCTCGCGGTTGCCGTCGAAGATTTTGGGGAGGGTGTCGGGGAAGAGGAATTGCCGCTTTTAAAGGAAAAATTTCAAAGAGGGAAATATGTGGGGGAGGTGCCCGGCGCCGGCCTGGGGCTATATCTTTCTGACTATTTTATGAAGGAAATGGGAGGGGAGCTGGAGGTCACCAACGGGGAGAGAGGGTTTAAGGTATCCGTGAGGCTTCGGATGTGCGGCAGGGAATAAGAGGGTGGACGAGAGATTTAAGATTTGGTTAAGGTTTTGATAAAGACATTTAAGGTTTGAGTCGGTAGAATGGGACTTGTGAGAGGAGGGTTTTCATGAAAGAAGTTTTGCTGAAGACGGAAAATTTAAGCAAGTCCTTTTCAAATGGAGGGACAATGCAGCATGTGTTGAAGAACATTGACCTGGAGCTTTTCAAAGGGGACTTTACGGTGATCATGGGGGCCAGCGGCGCAGGCAAGTCCACTCTGTTATATGCCCTTTCCGGGATGGATGTGCCGACTCTTGGGTCCATTGTCTTTGGGGACGAGGTTTTGTCGGAGAAGAACAGTGACGCTCTTGCGGTTTTCAGGCGGAGACACTGCGGCTTTGTCTTCCAGCATTCCTGCCTGATCGACGGGATGAGTGTCATGGACAATGTGCTGGCGGCTGGGCTTTTGGTCAGCAAGGACAAAAGGGCGCTGCTTGGGCGGGCGAAGGAGCTGTTCCTCCAGGTGGACATTCCGGAGGAGACCTGGAGGAAGTTTCCGGCACAGCTTTCCGGCGGGGAAGCGCAGAGGGCAGGTATTGTCCGGGCGTTAATCAATTCGCCGGAAATTTTGTTTGCCGACGAGCCGACGGGGGCCCTAAATTCCCGGACGGGCCTGAGTGTCCTTGACACTCTGACGGCGTTTCACGGACAGGGGCAGAGCGTGGTCATGGTGACCCACGATATGCGGTCTGCCAGAAGGGGAAATCGGAGTTTATACCTAAAGGACGGGACGGTTCTGGGGGAATGCGACCTGGGCATT
>CAJUOF010000160.1 GCA_910587905.1 uncultured Lachnospiraceae bacterium | reverse complement strand
TCTTTTTTTAATGATACGGCGACCACCGAGATCTACACTCTTTCCCTACACGACGCTCTTCCGATCTGCCTTTTTGTAGTCCGCAATGATGATGAATCGTTGATCTGGAAATTGGCGGAACAGATGAAATAACATCGGGAGATTTGCCAACGGCACAAGTGCTTTTGGTTTATTTCTTGTGAGATGTTTTAGACGCGTCCCTTTCCCTCCCGCCTGTACAATGATATAATTCATCATAACTCTGTCTCTACCTCCACGTTCTGTATCATAACCGGCTTTCCTGTTTTCTGGTACATCTGCACGACAGAACTGGGATCGCCATAATAAGCGTCGCTGACGATAACTGCCCGGTCAATATCCGGCGTATCATCATAAATCCCCCACCCAGCATCGATATACTTCTCCTTGACTGCCTGGTACTCTTTCCATATCTGCGGCCTCATGGAAAATAAGGTGCTTTCCGTCAGAGGGTGAGGTCTCCATAAAAGCGCGATACGCTCTCTACGTTCATAAAAAGTTTTAAATACTTGTTCTATTTTCCGTATCTGTTCTTCATTGTGCTGGAGCAAGGCGGCAATTGTCGTATTATAAAACACAATTTTCTTGGAATTTCCATCCGGCTTTCGGATGATCTTCTGCCATTCCTTCGGAATTTCCAGTTCCTCTCTCCTCATGTTCATTAACTTATCAAATTTGGGAGAACCGAGTCCCAAAATCTTTTTTTCTAAAAACCTTCTATCCGTATGCTCCCCGGACAGGCCATGTACCCGGGCCGCCTTTTGGTATTCATTGACATAAATCTGCCGCATACGTTCAGACTGCACAATCACTTTATGGGCATAGATGACTCCCGGAAGAAAACAAAAATGCTTGATCTTATCGATCGCTTCCTGATCCTCCGGATCTGTCTCTTCCAGGACAAAATACGGTACATACACCAACTGTTCCGTATACTTTCTGAGATTACCGGCATAAAAAAACGGATGTACACTTGTCACATAGTTGGCATTGTCATAAGGATTATGAATATAGATGGTATCCGGCCTGCGGCTCTCGAAATCATACGCATCATATCGTGTAATCGGGACATAGTTCGGATATAAATTTCCCTCGTAGTGTTCTTTGTAAAAGCTGCCATCCGGATTTTTGTCATAGTAGGGGATTGGAATCACATAGGCATCACAGTCCGGATTCTCTTTTTCCGCTTTCCAGATACTTTCCAAAGAGTCCCACATGGATGCTTTATAAGGGAGAAACAAAACTTCTTTCCGGTCCTCGGGCAATTTCTGACGGATTCCGCTTTGAAGTCCTGTCAGTTCCTTCTGGACCTTTTTGGATAGTTTCCTACAAATTTCTGCATCCGCAAGATGAATACTAATCTGATACAAATTCTCACAGTAATCCTCCAAAAGCTTTACCAATTCCGGATATCCGCCTTCCAATGTTTCAAAATACGTTCCCATAAGAATTGCAGATTCTTGACACTGTGTAAGCAATTCCGTAAGATCGGCCGGATTGGTAACGGCTGTTTTCATAACCGATTCATTCACTTTTACAAATGTTGCTGCCATCTGCTGCAATTCTGCTTTTCTGTACCGTTCCACTGCCGCCTCCCACATATACTGCCCTTCATCCGCATGGAATCAACACAAACCATTTTTTAATAAGGCATATTTCGTCACCTCTTCCAAGGTGATGCCTGCCGCAGCTTCCGATTACCTCTCTTTAGCATAACCTGCTGCAGCCTGCTTCGCTCCCGGTACTTCTTGAACCGCCGGAACACTCCAGCGCCCAAGTTCCCTAAGGTCTTGGCATACCCAATACCCGGCTTTTCGCCGGCTTCTAATGCCGTTCTTTTTTTATCCCTGCCAAATAATGCCGGCAAGTTATCATAAAGAAAGCTTTTTGCAGTCCTTGTTCCGTTCTTCCGGTTCCGGTGAAATGCTGCCTTGCGGCTGCATTTATCTGCAAAGCTTTCTGTTCATGAACGTTTTTATGTTTCGGTTCTTCCATAAAACTTTTCAGAGTCATTTCGCCTTCCGCGAACCTCATTCTGTGGCTTCTGGTCTTTTCCTCGGCGTTTTACATTCCGCGCCGTATTCTGTTTTTCCGGAAGCCTAAGCCCGCAGTCATCACAGATAAAGCTTCCCTCTTCTTTTCTGCCTAAAGCTCCGCACCCGCTGCACGCATTGCTAATATCTTTTCCAAATACCTCCACAAGCTCAATGGAACGTTCCCTGCATTTTTGCGCCAGGCGTTTTCTCACATACCCTCTCTGCCACATGCCGGCAGAATAATTGAGTCTTCGATTCCTTCCCGCCATAGGCACCGGCGGTAACTTGGGAATAAAAATTACGTTCGGCTTCTCTGTTTCCAGCATTCGGTTGATCTCTGCATTGATGTAGGTATGCAATGCCGCCTCCAACCGAGTTTTCTTGGCATAATACTTTTTCCTGCCAGGATTGTTCCGCCGATTCCGACGATAGCTGACCTGCCCTGTCCAGACGTATTCGGTAAGGGCTGTCTGATGGATTCCATATTCTTTTCCGTAAACACTTCCCCGATCTGTCACAAACATCTCAATCATGCCAAGCGCAAGACCGACCTCGCTGCAATAATCCACCCGTTTTTTCATCTTAACTGCTACAGGAACATCAAGCCTCACTTTCTCAGCCGCCGGATCAATCTTTACATGGATCTGTCTCTCGTACCGGTTGCCGTCAGTCAAAGGAATAAAGACCCGCTTCCTGTTTTCTTTTGTGGAGAGGTAAATCCCGTGATCTCCATAGCGATATCCCTTCGTCGTCACGGAAAATCCATCTGCCACATCCGTATGCATTTTCTGCAAATGTTTTCTCACCTGCCGGCGCAGATACTGGTCCAACCGTCCGGCATCCACCAAAGCCCTCAGATTCTCATAGGCCTCCTTCCAGTTTCCGTTCACCACCGGCGATTTACCTGAGAGAACCGCTTCGAAACACTTGCTCTGTTTCATAATAAACCGAAGATAGTGCCGTTCCTCTGGCGTGAGGTCCGGATGTTTCCGGATACTCTTCTCCACCCTGGCCTTCGTGTAGGACCACTGACTCTTGATATCTCCCAGAGCATCAAAAATAGCGCAATAGAAGTACACGGCCGGAAGGCCAAGCCTTGTTCTGAGTCCACTCTGTGTCATCTCATTTTGCACCGTATATCCCGGATAGATCTTCGACAAACCGTGGATTCCGCCATAACGCTGATAGACATAATTCTTCACCTGGCGATAATCCCTGGCAATATCCGCCAGCTTTTCCATATCTGCCTCGGATACCGGACTCTTGCTATACTGATGAACTGTTCTAAATATGGCTTCTTGCTCTGTGTCCATGTTACATTCTCTTCCTCATAACAGGGATTTTCGTAGAATACCGGATTCTACGAAAGAGCTTCTCCATCGCCACAGAGTTTTACATATTCCTGCATTCTGACCATTTATTTGACGGGAAATAAATCAGAAAAACGTTCCATATGCTCCGCCTTTAGAGACATCGAAGGATGCACATATCGGTTCATGGTGATTGACACGCTGGCATGCCCTAATAATTCACTTAAGGTTTTGGTGTCAAATCCCAATTCAATGCATCTTGTGGCAAATGTGTGTCTGGTTGTATGGAAATTTGCGTCTGGAAGTTTGCAAGCCAAAAGAATCCTTTTAAAACGATTCTGCATAGTTCTTGGTTCTACATACTGATTACACTTTCCAGTCAGAAGAAATGTTCCTGGACGATAGAATTCTTTCAAAGGTCCGATCAGTATTCCCGGCAATGGAATTGTTCGGATGGAACAGGCGCTTTTGGGTTCCTGAATTTTTACTTCCGTCCGATTGTCATTTGGATTTGATGTGCGAAGACGCTGCATAGTCTTACTGACTCTCATATTCTGTTCTGAAAGGTTAATATCCTCCCACCTCATTGCACAAAGTTCCCCCACACGAATGCCTGTAAAAAGGCAAAGTAAAATCCCCAACGCAGAGAAATCCAAATGCTCCAGAAGGTATCGAATGAGCAATTCTTCCTCTTCCAGGCTAAACACTCGAATACAGGTCTGTTCCCGTTTCAAACTGACACAATTTGTAGAAAAATGAACCTCGTAATCCCTCCGCATGGCGTATATGCGAAGCCCATTTAAAACAGAAAGGACTTCTGCAACTGTGGAAGGTGCAAGCCCCTGTTTTTTTACTCCGCCTTTCACGAGCAGGTCGTTGACAAAATTAAGAATACATTGATTGGAAATCTCCGAAAATTCCGTTTCTCCGAGCGCAGGTACGATGTAATGGCGCAGAATATCCTCATATTTATTTCTTGACGAATCCTTTAAAGTCATATTCATTTCTAAAAGCCAGCGGTATCCCAGTTCCACTACTTTTCCGGCATGTGTTCCTGGCTGGTCTTTCTGCATTCTTTTCGCCTCTTCCAATTTTGTTTTCACGTCTCGATAATTTCTTGCATAGACTGCACCATATCTCGCTTTTCCGTTTACTCGTTCCTTTATATAGCGTCCCTCCCAACGACCATCCTTCCGTTTGTAAATATTTTCTCCTGTTTTTGGCATACTCTCATCCTCCTATCGACGAATATTTTGACGGCTATTGGATACAAGATCCATCCTAAATGTGCCTTCGTTTATTATAAATCTGAAAAAGCCGTCGATATAGATAATGTAGTTTCTATGTAACCGGCTGTTTTTGGGATGATTATTACCTCTACATCTATTTTTTAAAAATTGTTGACAGATTTTTTATGATTATGTTACATTGAGATCGTAAAAAGCTTTCGTAGAATCCGGTATTCCACGAAAGCTTTCTTTGGTTTTTCTAAATGATACAATGAAAAAAACAGGAGTATCCTTGTATTTGAATATACAGAACACTCCTGGTTGTTTTATGTTTCTATTTCTAAGATCTTTCCTTTCCGCCTACTCTCTGGCCAACTGGAATTCATCCACCAAGTGCTTAAGCCCTGAGGCCTCCGCAGAAAGCTCCTCGCTGGCGGCCGCACTCTCCTGGGCGGTGGCACTGTTGGTCTGTACCACACTGGAAATCTGGTCGATGCCCTCGGTGACCTGGGAGATGGCTTCGCTCTGATCTTCGGCCTCTTTAACCACAATCTCCATCTGGGTGGATACGCCTCCGGCATAGACACTGGTCTGCTCCAGGGCTTCCGTGACCTTCTTCACTGCAGCCCCTCCCGCAGTGACCGCGGCGATGGATCCCTCGATCAGTTCCTTCGTAGCCTTGGCCGCCTCGTCGGACTTCTGCGCCAGGTTCCGCACCTCGTCCGCCACCACCGCAAATCCCTTGCCCGCGGTTCCTGCCCTGGCGGCCTCCACGGCGGCATTCAGTGCCAAAATATTGGTCTGGAACGCAATGTCTTCGATGGTGGCAATAATTTTGGAGATTTCCGTGGAGGAACTGGAGACCTTCTCCATAGCCGTGTTAAGCTCACCGACGTACTCCACGCTGACCCCTAGCTGGCCTCCCGCCTGGCCAACGGCTACTCCCGCCTTCTCCGCGGCCTCCGCAGTCCGCTTCGCGTTATTGGAAATCTCGTTGATGGTGGCCGCCAGTTCCTCCACGGCACTGGCCTGCTGTACGGAACCCTGGCTCAGGCTCTGTGCGCCGGTCGAAACCTGGCCGCTGGCGGAGGACACCTGGCCCGCGGAAACGTCAATCTGACGTATGGTGCTGCTCAGCGCCATCTTCAAATTGCGCATGGTCAGCAGGATGGTCTGAAACTCTCCCACGTAGGCCTCCCGCTTGTCGGAGCGGACGTCAAAATTTTTATTGGCCAACTCGTTCAAAAGATAGCTGATATCGCTGATAATGACATTCAGTCCGTCGATCATGTCCGCCGTGGCCTGGGTCAGCTCCGCCGTCTCATCCCGGCTGGTGACCTGGGGAACCGGTGATTTCAAATCTCCCTGCACCAACTGCTTCATCCGCTCCGCACATGCCTGCATAGGCTTGCCGATACTGCCGGAAAGCTTCACGGCCACCGCGACGGAAGCCAGAATCGACAGCACGACAATGACGACCGTGATCAGCATACTGACATATGTATCCGTCAGGAAATTCTTCTTCGGCGACTCCACGGCCACGGACCAGCCGTCCGTCTCGCCCACGGGCGCATAGGCCAGATAACAGGGGCCATCGGAGCCCTGAACGCTCCCGAATCCGTTCTCCCCCCGCCTCATAGCCTCGTGGAGGGCGGCTCGGCCCTTCAAGGAACGGTCGCTCCCGGCCTCGTTCTCAACATTCTGGGTCGTGATCGTGTCCAGGGTGACATCCGCAATGGTGTCGCCGTTCTTGTTGATCATATAGGCCCGGCATCCCTCCCCCACCTTGATCGAAGACACGATGTCGTTCAAAAACGTTTCCGGGGGCACGAAATACACCACGCCGACAATGCCGCCGTCTTCGCCCCCACCGCCGTAAAGAGGCGCCGCCACCATGATGGACAGCTCCCCGGTAACCTTGCTGACAAGCGGCTCAGACACATAGACGTTGCCCTGCATGGCCTGACGGACATACTCCCTGTCGGAATAGTCCTTTCCGTCAAAAACGCTGATCCCGTCGGCCCCGATGACGTTTCCTCTCTGAAAGCCATGCATAGAAACCCTCTCGTTGATGACAGCCTGCTTCTCCTCCAGCGGCACTTCGTCGTCAGAAAGCTGCGGGACGCGGCCGGTGTCCATGACCACATTCTTGTAAGCCACCAGCTCCTGCTCAATGCGCTCCGCCGCCAGTACGGCGGTCTCACTCATCATCTGATCCACCGTGGCGACGGTACTCCGGTAACTGAGCGCGGCACTGGCTCCACCCACCAGCGTCAGGGCAATCAGGACGGTGGTCACCAGGCAGACCCTGATTTTCTTTCGGATACTGCTCTTTTTCATCATCTCACCCTTCTTTTCATGTATTTTTGATACGTTTCGTATCCATAAATACATTATATAGGCCCCGGGAAGGTCTTGTCAATGATTTCCATGCCAGAATGCAAACCGGAATGGTTATCCCAGGTTTCTCACCTTAAACTCCTTCTCGGCCTCTCTCCTCTGGTCCTTTTTCGCGATATCCTGCCGTTTGTCATAGAGCTTTTTGCCCCTGGCAAGTCCCACCTCCACCTTGACCAGACTTCCCCGAAAATACACTTTAAGGGGCACCAGCGTGAAACCCTTCTGCTGAATCTTCCCGTAAAGCTTATTGATCTCATAGCTGTGCATCAAAAGCTTCCGCACTCTTAAGGGATCCTTGTTGAAAATATTTCCCTTCTCATAGGGGCTGATGTGCATCCCATACACAAAAACCTCGCCCCGATCAATCTTGATAAAAGACTCCTTGATGCTGCATTTCCCCATACGAATGGATTTCACCTCCGTTCCCGACAGAGAAATCCCGGCCTCATAGGTATCGTCGATGAAATAATCATGGTACGCTTTTTTGTTGTTTGCCACCAGCTTATAACTGTCCCTGCCCATTATCCTTCCTCCTCTGGTATGAAATCAATGGTGCACCCCACCGTGTCCACGGAAGCCACCCGCACCGCCAGTTTCTGTCCCAGGCCGTAAACCTTCCCTGTGGAAGTACTCACCAGACGGTGTTTTTCCGGGTCATATTCATAATAGCCCTCCAGGGAGGACAACGGAACCATACCCTCCACCGTATTGGGAAGCTCCACGTACATGCCCCAGCCGGTCACACCGGAGACCACGCCCTCGAACGCTTCCCCGATCTGTCCCGCCATGTACTGGCATTTTTTCATCTTCTCCACTTCCCGCTCCGCCTCGTCCGCCTTCCGCTCCTTCAAAGAGCACTGGCGGCACACACCAGGAAGCCGTT
>CAJUOF010000159.1 GCA_910587905.1 uncultured Lachnospiraceae bacterium | reverse complement strand
TGCGAACTGCCGGAAGCCCGGTAAAGAAGAAGTGAAATAAAGACTGGAGCAAATCTGTTTCTATCATACAGGTTTGCTCCAGTTTTGTATAGGTACGGACTATCTACCGGTTACACTCGAACGAGCAGTTTTCCCTCATCTGCGGCTCCATCGGCACCGTACTTTTACACACGAAGATCCGTGATGGTGCCCCGAAAGCAAAAATTGAGCGCCAGTTCAGGACGCTCAAGGAGACATGGCTCTATACGCTGGACATGGACTCCATCACTTCCCTGGCACAGTTCAATGGGCTCCTTAAGGACTACATGCGCTCTTATAATACATCTGTCCATTCCAGCATCGGCACTACGCCCTTGGGAGGCTACCAGCAGACCCGTTCTGCCATCCGCATGCAAAAGTCCAGGCAGTGGCTGGAAGAGTGTTTCCTGAATCGCATTACCAGGAAGGTGGGTAAGGATTCCACCGTGTCCATAGATAGGGTGTCCTATGACGTCCCCATGCAGTTCATCTCCTCGAAAGTGGAGATCCGCTTCCTGCCGGACGACATGTCCTCCGCCTTCAGCCTTTATGAGGGGGAGCATTACTCCATCCGACCTACGGATAAGAATGAGAACTGCAGGACGAAACGTAACAACACGCCGTCCATTGATTATTCAAGGATCGTGGGTGAGGCATGATGTTCCGTTCTTACTATGGGTTTTCCTTCAACCCCGGCATGTTCCGCGCCGTACAGGAGCAGATCCTCTACCTTTACAGGGACAAGAAGCAGCCCCTCATCCTGGCAGTCAATGAGGTCCTGCGCCAGAGGATCACCGTGCATTACAACTTTTCCGGACTCACAGATTCGGAAGTCGCGCAGTATGTCCTCCACAAGATCGCCTGTGCCGGAGGGGCAGCCTCTATCATCGACCAGGCGGCGCTTTCCGCCGTCCACAGCTATTCCCAGGGGACCCCATGCCTGGTGCTTGATGACCGATGCGCTGACACTTGGGGCCCAAATGGATAAGAGTGTCAACATAGAGCATTGCCGGCCCTGACCAATCCACCTCGGTCACAATGCCCGGCTTGTGCTCGAGATGGTTTGTCAGCCTGTTTGCGGCAGTATGTTTGGTGTATCCCTGGCAGAACTTCGGGTATCACGTCACCGACAGAGTTTTTTGACATTTGTCTGGTTGCGGCTATCATGTTCCGGGACAGGCCGGCATTCTCTCAAGTGTGTACTGGTGGAGTCGGAACCGCGAAATAATCAGACCTCAAAAAAATGCTAAGCCACAGGTTTTGACCGATGGCTTAGAACTATGTGTTGGTGCTTCTCCATTTATCTCACAGCATCATAATGCGACCACATACGAACAACTTTTATTGTTCCTTCATACTATTCCATCAATAACAGTCGGCTCATTATATACCTGATAAAGCAATCTATGCTGTATATTAATCCTTCTGGAATATTTTTGCTTTTGGAGCAAGCCCCGCCCCTTTCAACAGCTTTTTTCTTTATCAGCCTGTTTACTAAATCTGATTATATACATTTACCATTCCTCGTTTGGATTATATTATAGAACATTCTTCCAAAGGTTCATTTCCTGCATCAACAATACTTTCCACCATACCTGGAATAGAATTCAAATATAATGTTTCCTGAATAGCATTCCAACCATCCTCTGATATGAGAACACCATTTTTCCCGCGATTATTCGTGATTATGATCGGCTGACCACTGCTATTAACATCCGATAATATTTGATATATATATTTTTTCTTGCCTTTGTTACACTGATTGCAGTCATGATAGCAACTCCTTACTAAATGGTTTATTTTTCTCATATTTTATGTTTCCATATCTATAGTATAACAACGCTTTCTCATTATTACAATCAGCACTGACAAATTTTCCATCAATGGTTACTGTCAAGCTTTCCTGTAACGGGATCATCCTGAATTACGCCGTGATACTGATCAGCTATCCCAAGGAGGAATTCCATGACCCGAAAGCCCTTCGTGCCTTCATCAGAACAGATGTTTCCTTAAGCACAGATGAAATCCTGAACAAATCCTTTGGTGCCCGTGTACATAAAAGGGACGGCTGCACAGTCTTTGTGCAGCCATCACGTATGCTCGTGGGGAATTACGGGCGCATGGAAGAAAGCCACTCTTCATTCTTTAATTCGTCAGAAAAGTATTCCGCGAAGATTCCAATGATCTCCTTGGGATAAGGAGTATGTTTTCGCCAACAGGAGCTGCCGGTCATTTCTTCCAATAAGGCAGCGCCGTCATTGCGCATCACGATGTCCCGGATGGTTCGAATGTTTTTCTCGACGTTTGCCAGCTTTGTGTGGCATAGCTTGGTGACAGGCAGATAGATCTCCTTGCGGATATTTTGCAGGCGGTCCGGATTCTCGGCGGCAATGGCCACGGCAAGGACGAAATGCGGATATCCGCAGTAGTGTCGAAAGACTCCGACGGACTGAAGGGTAGACTGCATGTTTGGTTTCATAATGTGTGCCTCCTTGATTGTTATTTTTTTATCTTATTCCCTCTTAGGATATAGAGAATAATAGACAAAAAATCTACATAAAAGAAGAAAATCGACAAAAAAAGACAAAGATAGACTTTTGGATTGGGGCTGGTTATCATACCGGTTTTTTGGTATAATGATGAAGGAAAAATGACTGGCTGAGAAATTGGACGAAAAGGGATGCCGCGGCGCGCCGGATCGGATTGTCGATCCGGAGAAGGAGCTGGCTATGATCTATAGACTGGAAAAGGAAGTCGTGGAGCAGTATTCTTCTGGGGAAGAGATCCCGGTTGGAGTATAGGATGGTTTTTTATGAAGGTGCGGTAGAAGAGGTATGTGGTAGAGAAAGGGGCTGCTGCGTAGCCTCTGTGCAGTAGCCCCGGATGTGGGGATAAAACGATTATAGGCGTTTGGAAGAAAGACACTCTTCATTCTTTAATTCGTTGGCAAAGGACTCCGCGAAAATTTCGATGATCTCCTTGGGATAAGGAGTTCGCTTTCGCCAACAGGAGCTTCCGGTCATTTCTTCCAGTAAAGAAGCGCCGTCATTGCGCATCATGACATCCCGGATGGTTCGGATGCTTTTTTCAACGTTTGCCAGCTTTGCATGGCATAACTTGGCGACGGGCAGATAGATTTCCCTGCGAATGTTTTGCAGGCGGTCCGGATTTTCGGCGGCAATGGCCACGGCGAGGACAAAATACGGATATCCGCAGTAGTGTCGAAAGATTCCGACGGATTGAAGGGCAGACTGCATGTTTGGTTTCATAACGTGTACCTCCTTGATTGTTATTTATATATTTTACACATTTTGGGGATATGGAAAATAATAGACAAAAAATCCATGTAATAGAAGGAGATCGACAAAAAAAGACAGATATAGACTTTTAGATGGAGGCTGCTGCACAGTCTCAGTGCAGCAGCCTCGGATGCGCGTGGGTAAAACCATTATGGGAGTTTGGAAGGAAGCAGATGCGCGTTTTGCAGTTCATCGGCGAAGTGTTCCGCGAAAATTCCGATGATCTCCTTGGGATAGGGAGTCCGCTTTCGCCAACAGGAGCTGCCGGTCATTTGTTCCAGCAAAGTGGCGCCGTCATTGCGCATTATGATGTCCCGGATGGTTCGAATGTTTTTCTCGACGTTTGCCAGTTTCGTATGGCATAGTTTGGCGACGGGAAGATAGATTTCTTTGCGGATGTTCTGCAGGCGGTCCGGATTCTCGGCGGCAATGGCCACGGAGAGGACAAAGTGAGGGTATCCGCAGTAGTGCCGGAAGACTCCGACGGATTGAAGAGTAGACTGTATGTTTGGTTTCATAACTTGTACCTCCTTGATCATTCTTTTCGTCTTATGTACTTCTTAAAACATAGAATATGAGAGACGAAAAATCCATACTATAGAGGAAAATAGACAGAAAAAGACAAAAAGAGACAAAAAGAGACGGAATAGGACAAAAGTAGACTTAAGCAGACTTAAGCGGGAGCTTTTTGAATTAGGAATCAGAGGATACATAATGAAAAAATTGGTTATTGTCATTAACGGAAAAGGCGGTGTCGGCAAGGATACCTTGTGTGACTTTGCCGGGAGGCATTTTAAGGTGAGAAATGTGTCGGCGATCACGCCGATCAAAGATGTTGCCAGGCAATTTGGCTGGAATGGAGAAAAGGACGCAAAGGCCAGGAAGTTTCTTGCGGGTTTAAAGCAGGTGTGCGTGGAATATAATGATCTGCCGCTCCGGTATCTTTCCGAGGAGTACGGACAGTTTTTGGTGGGGCCGGAGGAGCTCCTGTTTGTGCATATCCGGGAGGGGCAGGAGATTGACAAGTTTAAACGAATTGTGGAGACTCCATGCATTACGCTGCTGGTGTCCCGGACAGGGCGGGACGAGCTGTGCCTGGGCAATGCCTCGGATGACGAGGTGAGGAATTACCGGTATGATTACGAATACCGGAACGACAAAGGACTCACGGAGGCGGAGACGGATTTTTTACTGTTTTTGGATGAGGTCGTAAAAAAGGAGACAGGGCGGGAGTAAGCCTTCAGGGAGAAAGGCAGGGAATCCATGATTAAAGTGATTACGTACGGAACCTATGACTTGCTTCATTACGGTCACATCCGACTGCTGGAGCGGGCAAAGGCACTCGGCGACTATCTGATTGTCGGGGTCACCGCGGAGGACTTTGACAAGGTGCGCGGGAAGATCAATGTGCAGCAGTCTCTGATGGAGCGGGTGGAGGCGGTCCGTTCCACGGGCATTGCGGATGAAATCATCATTGAGGAATATGAAGGCCAGAAGCTGGACGACATCAAACGCTATGATGTGGATATCTTTACGGTGGGATCCGATTGGATTGGGCATTTCGACTATCTGAAAGAGTTCTGCAAGGTGGTCTATCTTCCCAGGACGGAGGGCGTGTCCAGCTCCGGGCTTCGGTCAGAGAAGCGGTCTCTCTCCCTGGGATTGGTTGGGGAGACGGAATTTCTGAATAAGGTGGCGCAGGAATGTGGTTTCGTGAACGGGATCCATGTGGGAGGAATCTGTGCCAAGAGTACGGCGTTTATGAGTGATGCCCTGAGGGAGCTGCCGGTGATCACAGACGACTATGAGGAGATGGCCGAGAAGGTGGATGCAATCTATCTCCGTTCCCAGCCGGCAGAGCATTACGGGCAGATTAAGCTGGCTTTGGAGCGGGGAAAGCATGTGCTCTGCGAGTCTCCTGTGGTCTTGGACCGGGGGAAATACAGAGAGCTGCAAAGGCTGGCGGACGAGAAGGGAATCATTTTGATGGAAGCAATCAAGACGGCTTATGCTACGGCGTATTCCAGATTGCTGCTTCTGCTTAAGGAGGGGAAGATCGGGGAGGTGGTGTCTGTGGATGCCACCTGTACCAGCATCAAGTCCATAGAGGGCTCTCTCCAGTGGGATGGCCTTTATGAGTGGGGGCCGACGGCGCTTTTGCCGATCTTTCAGATTCTTGGCACCAATTATATGGAAAAGACGGTTGTGATCAAGTATCAGGATGAAGAGAGAAGACACGATGGATTTGTGAAGGCCGATTTTGTTTATCCAAAGGCAGTTGCAAGTATGAAGGTCGGAAATGCGGTGAAATCGGAGGGGGAATTGGTCGTTTCAGGTACGGAGGGGTATCTGTATGTGCCGGCTCCCTGGTGGAAGACGGATTATTTTGAGATCCGGTATGAGGATCGGAGTAAAAATAAGAGATATTTTTATCAACTGGATGGGGAAGGAATCCGGTATGAGCTTGTGGCCTTCGCCAGGGCGACGGAAAAGGGAAGGGATGTTGCGGCAAATATTGATCATGAGGTGACGGAACACATCGCAGGTGTGATGGAGGACATCTGCGAAGGGAAGGGGATTCGCTTGATCTGAGCCTCTTTGTCCGGTGATTTTGAAAATTATTTGGGGGATCCTTGGTTGTCGGGCAGCTTTGCGCATAGGATGGTAAAGGACCGAGTGCAGAGACGATGGAACGGAGGATGCTGGGATGCAGGCCTTAATTTTGGCAGCAGGTATGGGGAAGCGGCTCAAGGAATTGACGCAAAGCAATACGAAATGTATGGTGAAGGTCAACGGAGTGACCTTGATTGACCGGATGCTTCACCAGTTGGACCGGCTGGAGCTTTCGAGGATTGTGATCGTGGTGGGATATGAGGGAAAGAAGCTGATCGATTACATCGGGACGCTGGGGATCCGCACGCCCATCCGATATGTGGATAATCCGGTGTATGATCGAACCAACAACATTTATTCGCTGGGATTGGCGAAGGAGTATCTGCTGCAGGAGGATACGCTTCTCCTGGAGTCCGATCTGATTTTTGAGGATGAGGTGCTTGGGGCGCTTCTGGAGGATCCCAGGGATACGCTGGCGCTGGTGGACCGGTATGAGAGCTGGATGGATGGAACCTGCATGAAGGTGGGGGAGGAGGGAGTCATTGAAGCCTTTGTCCCCGGGACAAAATTTGCGTTTGCGGAGAGCTCCCAGTACTATAAGACGGTCAACATCTATAAATTTGGCAGGAAGTTTGCAGAGACTCACTATGTCCCCTTTCTGGAAGCCTATCTGAAAGCACTGGGGAATAACGAGTATTATGAGCAGGTGCTTCGGGTGATCACCATGCTGGATGAGCCGGAGATCCGGGCCAAAAAGCTGGACGGCCAGCTTTGGTATGAGATTGACGATATCCAGGATTTGGATATCGCCTCGTCTATGTTTGCTATGGACGAGGAGGAACAGGTGGCAGGTATCCAGGCGAGGTACGGGGGCTATTGGCGCTACCCACGCCTGTTGGATTTTTGTTATCTTGTGAATCCCTGCTTTCCTCCGCGGAGGCTGATCCATGAGATGGAGGCCAGCTTTGAGACGCTTTTGACTCGGTATCCTTCCGGGATGGGAGTCAACAGCCTGTTGGCGGCGAGGAATTTTGGGGTTCGTCAGGAACACATTTTAGTTGGAAATGGTGCGGCGGAGCTCATCAAGGCTCTGATGGAGCGCCTGGACGGAGGGTGCGGGCTTATTCGCCCCACCTTTGAAGAGTATCCCAACCGGTATTCGGGGGAGGCTGTCGTCTATATGCCACAGAATGAAGACTTTGCTTACGGCGCAGAGGAATTGATGAATTTCTTTGAGGGGAAAAGGATTCGGAATCTGGTGCTAATCAATCCGGATAATCCCAGCGGGAATTATATCGGAAAAAGCGAGGTTTTGCGCCTGGCCCTCTGGTGCGGGGAGCGGGGAATCCGGCTCGTGGTGGATGAGTCCTTTGTGGACTTTGCCGAGGAAGAGAACGGCACGTTGATCGAAGAGAGCATCATCCACAGGTACAGGAGCCTGATTCTTGTCAAATCCATCTCCAAATCCTATGGTGTGCCGGGGCTTAGACTCGGCGTTTTGATTTCTGCGGACGAGGGGCTGATTGCGGCCATGAAAGAAGCGGTTGCTATCTGGAACATCAATTCGTTCGGAGAGTTTTATCTGCAGATTGCGGAAAAGTATAAAAGGGATTATGAGGATGGCTTGAGGAGGCTTAAGAAGCTTCGGAGGGATTTTGCGGAGGAGCTGGGGGCGATTCCGGGATTACGTGTGGTGCCTTCACAGGCCAATTATCTGCTGGTGGAACTGACAGACGGCAGGACGGCAAAGGAGCTGACCCGACGTCTTTTGCTCCGATCTCATATCTTGGTGAAAGACCTGACTGGGAAGCTTCCGATGTCCAAGGGGCAGTATGTCCGCATTGCGGTCAGAGGAAGGGAGGACAATGGGAGGCTGATCGAGGCTTTGAGAGGAATGGAGAAAGATTTTCCCGTCACGGAATGAGGTGATAGAATGAGGCTGCAGAATGAGAAGGGACTGCGGCACCGTCGGTGTGCGGCAGCCCCCGGGGACTTATGAACGTGTGGAAAAAAGAGGATTTTCCTCCTGTAATTCATCGGCAAAGTATTCCGCAAAGATTCCGATAATCTCCTTGGGATAGGGCATCCGCTTTTCCCAACAGGAATTGCCGGTCATCTCTTCCAATAGGGCGGCGCCGTCGTTGCGCATCATGACATCCCGGATGGTCCGGATGTTTTTCTCTACATTTGCCAGTTCGGCATGACACAGCCTGGCAACGGGAAGATAGATTTCTTTGCGAATGTTTTGCAGGCGGTCAGGTTCTTTGGCGGCAATGGTCACGGACAGGACGAAATGTGGATATCCGCAGTAGTGCCGGAAGACTCCAACCGATTGTAGTGTGGACTGCATGTTTTGTTTCATAGCTTGTACCTCCCTTATACCTCTTCTTAAGTATTTCTTAAAATATAGAGTATAAAAGACGAAAAATCCACACATTAGACCAAATACGACCATAAGAGACCGGAATAGCCATGAGACAAACGAATTTCGGGAGAATGGCTGAGCGAATATTGTTTTATCATCAAAATATTTCGCTTGCAAAACAAAAAGAGCTGCGTTATAATTCCAGGAGAATCTTTATGAGAACGGGACGGGAAGTGTCCGGGAGGGAATTATGAGTCAGCTCACGATCAGAGCCGAAAAGACAGATGTGGCAAAGGTCTATCAAGTTTCGGCGGGAAAGAAGAGAAGGCTTGCAGGAAAAAAGATGGTTTCTGCAGTGATCCTTCATTTTTTGTTTCATGGACTTCATGTGCTTGATCGAAAGGACGAGCGGGTACATGCGGAGATTGACGAGTGGGAGGACGGTTTTGCCTGGGGAATTGGCATGGGCGAGGGGGCTCCGGCTCTTTATATGAAGAAAACAGAACGAGGATTTCTGCGATTGTCCGGCCAGGAGACAAAACCGGAGGAACTGGATTTGATGATCCGGTTTAAAAGTGTAGACGCCGCTTTCCAGGTATTGTCGGGTCAGGCAGGGGTAGCCGCATCCTACGCGAGGCATGGCTTTGTACTCAAAGGGGATATTGCCAGGGCGATGTCTGTGGTTCGCTGTATGGATCTGGCAGAGGCTTATCTGTTTCCCAAAATGATCTCCAGGCGGATTTTAAAAGAGGTGCCGCAGAAACGGATGGGGCTTTTGCATACGTATCTGGCGGTTCTTGGCCATATGATCGCCCGCTGAATGGATATCGTTGATGTCACTTTTTCAGAACGTTGAGAAGGAGAGAAGGATGCTTCCGGTTTATTACGAATTTCAACACAGTACAAAATTGCTTTCAGGGAAAGATGCCCTGGAAAATATACCGGCGGAGCTTCACATGCTGGAGGTTTGCCACCCTATGATACTTTCTGACCACGTGCTCCATGAGATCGGGACTCTTGCAAAGGTCTGTGATGCCGTTCAGGAGGACGGGATATCCATCGGGGCCATCTTTCACGAGATCCCCGCAGACTCGTCGTCGGACGTGGTTAATGAGATTGCAAGGCTTTATCGAGGTGCCGGCTGTGACAGCCTGGTGGCGGTGGGCGGCGGTTCTGTACTGGACACAGCCAAGGGAGTGCGGATGCTCCTTTCCCAGGAGGTTCACGATATCATGGAGCTTTTGGGCTGCGAGATCTTGACCAGAGGACGCCATATTCCTTTTGTGGCCATTCCCACCACGTCGGGAACTGGTTCGGAATCGACCTTGGTGGCGGTTATTCGCAATGCGGAAAATAAGATGAAAATGGAGTTTATCTCCTATTACCTGCAGCCGGACGTGACGGTTCTGGATGCAAGGATGACTCTGACACTTCCGGCTAGAATGACGGCGGCTACTGGGATGGACACCCTCTGCCATGCAATCGAGGCGTGCACCTGCCTGCAGAAAAATCCCTTGAGTCATGCCTATGGGACGGCGGCCATCCGTATGGTGGGGGAATATCTGGAACGGGCGGTGCAAAACGGGAAGGACGGGGAGGCAAGGCTCGGGATGGCCAATGCCTCCACCATGGCCGGAGCCGCGTTTTCCAATTCTATGGTAGGGATGGTCCACGCCATCGGTCATGCGCTGGGCGGCGTCTGTCATGTTCCCCATGCCGATGCCATGACGATTCTGCTGCCTCATTGTATGGAATATAACATGGAGCTGCTGGCAGGGGCGTATGGAGAACTGCTTCTTTTTCTCTGTGGTCCGGAGGAATATGCGGCTACGATGGAGAAGGACAGGGGGCCTGCCATGGTGAAAAAGGTGCGGGAGCTTGAGGTGCGCCTGCATGAGCGCTGCGGCTTGCCCTTATGTTTGAAGGATGTTCGGGTAGAACGGGAGAGTTTTGAGGAGGTGGCAAAGGCAGCACTTGCCGACGGCGCTATGATCGTCAATCCAAAGCAGGTGGGAAGAGAACAAGTACTTGGAATTTTAGAGCGGGCTTATGAGAGGAACGATTAGAGATTCTAATCCGTTTCTCTTTTTTGCTTGCAACAGTTTTCGATTTTTTCTACACTTTATATACGAACATGTTTAGGAAAGGGGATTCCGGAAAACGGGATTCTACGGAGAGGACAGCTATAGCAGAGGGTCCGAAAGGGCGGTGGAGTATGGAACGATTGGAGGAGCTTCGCCTGATCAGGCAGGCAAAGCAGGGAGATGTAGATGCCTATGGGCGTCTGTATGAGATGGTGTATATGGATTTATACCGGTTTGCACTGTTCACATTGAAAAATCCCCATGACGCGGAGGATGTGGTCTCGGAGACGGTGACGGATTCCTTCGTGGGGATCGGGAAGTTGAAGGCGGAGGAAGCATTTCGCGGCTGGATCTTTAAGATTTTGACCAATAAATGTAGAAGGATCTTAAAGCAGTACGCCGAACGGCCGCCCATCAAGGAGTACGAAGATGCTTTGGCCGGAGGGGAATGTGCATTCGGAGGATTCGCCGGGGAGGAAGGTGTGAATCGTGAGGATCTGGTGGATCTTGCCAGTGCTTTCGCGAAGCTGGAGGAGGAAGACCGCCTGATTGTCAGTCTGTCTTTTTTCGGAGGTTATACCAGCGAGGAGATTGCCAGAATGTTGAAGCGAAAGCCGGGGACGGTGCGCTCCAGGCAGAGCAGAGCCCTTTCTAAAATGCGGGGACTGTTGACCGGGGCTTACGGCCTGTAGGCTGCAGGAAAAGGAGATGAGTGATCATGAGAGAGAATTGGGAAACGGCTCCTGTGGACGAAACATGGATCGAGGAGGCAAAGAAGACGGCGGAGCTGATCGAGCCGCCCAAGAGCCTTTCGCCGGAGGCGGTGACAGAGCGGTTAAAACGGGACGGGATCAGACCGGAGCAAAAACCGGTTCGACGGTACAGATATTTGGCTCAGGCTGCTGTTTTATTCCTGTTTTTACTTCTGGGAGGTGGAAGCTTGTGGCTGTTTCGCCAGTTTGGCGGGGCGCAAAAGGGAGCAGAGGATTCAAAGATTGAGACAGAGGCAGCCATGGAGATGGCACGGGCAGCGGTTCCGGAGGAAGGACAAAGCATTCCGGGAGGATATCAGGCGGCGGCTTCTTACGAAGAAATCCACGACTATTTAAAGCGGCAGCGGATGGTTTCAGAGTGGAATGCTTTTGCGGAAGGAGGCTTTAAGGGGGACGAGGACGGTTTCCGGAATGAGGAGATGGAAATGGCAGAGGCGCCGGCAGCGGGAGAAGATCTGGGCGGCAGTCAATATGACACTGCGGCAAAAAGCGAGATGATGCCGGAGGCGGAAGAGGCGGCCGATGCAGGAGAATGGGTGGCCGGGCAGGGTTACTCACAGACCAATACCCAGGTGAAGGGCATTGACGAGGCGGACCTCGTCAAGACGGATGGGAAGTACCTGTATGTCGTCTACAGTGGGGCGGATTTTGCCGGCCGGGTTCACATTATCGAGGCGAATGGCGGCAAGATGCAGGAGGTGTCAAAAACGGAGCCGGTGACCGAGGGGATTTATCGGGACTATGACTCGGTGTTGGAGATCTACGTGGATGGGGATACGATGACGGTGCTCATGGACTGTGTGGATGAGGATGCGGGAAGCTATACGGTGACGGCCGTCTATGACATCCGTGACCGTAAGACGCCGAAGCTTGTCGGAGTTTTGAGTCAGGACGGATCCTACGAATCCAGCAGAAAGAACGGTTCCTATGTCTACGTGTTTACCTCGAAGTATGCTGAGGTACAGCCGGAAAGCGACTGGGAAAATGACTGGGGATATCTGCCCTACACGAAGTTTGGGCCCATTGCCTGCGAGGATATTTATTATTCGCCGGAGACGCAGACGGAACGGATGCTCATTGTGACGGCTCTGGATACCAGATCGCCGGAAACATTTACGGACCAGAAGGCGGTTTTTAGCAGCGGGGATACCATGTATGTCAGCAAACATGCGATCTACACAGCGGAAACCATTTATGGGGGGGAGAAGAGCCAGACGGAGCTGTTTAAGCTTTCTTACAGAGAGGGGAAGCTTGAGGCTCAGGGAAGTAAGCGATTCCTGGGATGGCTGAACAATCAATTTTCCATGGACGAGTATGACGGCCATCTTCGCCTTGTTGCTACGGTGGATGATTATCGCAGCGGCCATCAGGTGAACTCTCTGTATGTGATGGATGAAGCGTTAAACATCGTGGGAAGCATCCATGATTTGGCGCCGGACGAACGGATCTATTCGGCCAGATTTATGGGAGATGTGGGATATTTTGTCACATTCCGGGAGACGGATCCGCTCTTTAGCGCGGATCTATCCGATCCAGAACATCCGAAGATTATGGGAGAGCTTAAGATCACCGGGTTTTCCAGCTATCTTCATGGCTATTCGGGAAATCAGCTCCTTGGAATCGGGGAGGAGATCAATCCACGCACAGGCGAGCGGGAAGGGCTGAAGCTTTCCATGTTTGACACGGAGGATCCTTACCATGTGACGGAGGAGGATAAGGAGATTCTCACGGAATATCAGGGTTCCGCCGCCCTCTCCAATCACAAGGCAGTCTTGATCGACACAGATAAGAATCTGTTTGGCTTCTTGGCTTACGGATATGAATGGGGGGCCGACGTGGAGGAATACTGCGATTATGTGCTCTATTCCTATGACAAGGAATGGGGCTTCACGAGAAGGGTTGCCATTCCACTGTCCTGGGAGGAGCTTTCTGATGGCTATGGAAGTGAGCTTCGAGGGGTTTATATCGGTGATACGCTGTATCTCGCAGGCTTCACAGATGGAGTGCGGGCTTATTCCATGAGAAGCGGGGAGGAGGTCGGACGTCTGAAACTGAATTAGTGCTTGCAATTTGCCTGAAATGCATATAGAATAGAACCCGTGAGCTGCTTGCGGCTGTCGGAAGGGACGAGTGTTTTATGAAATACGGGTTTGAAGTGGAGGCAATCCAGGCAAAGAAGGGGACGCTCCCGAGAGAAGAACGGAATGATATTACCGCCTATATTACTGCTTCGAGGGTGGAAGCTGAGGAGGGTAAAAAGGCCTTTCGGAAGCTGGCGAACCAGGTGAATGGTCGGCTTTCCAGGGACTGTACTGACCGGACGGCGACCATTACGCTTCCGGACTATGGGAGCTGCCAGTTGATGTTACGGCTGAGAAAAGAATGATAGAGGATGAAACGGGCGCCGGAGAATATCCGGCGCTATTTTTCATCCGAAGAGGGATCGAATTTGGAATTTACGCTTTTAAGAGGGCTTTGTGGTACACTTTTTTGCCTTTGCGGATTTTCACGCTTTCCGCAAGTTTTGCCCGCGTCACTTTGGTGTCTAAGGTGGCTTTCTCGCCGTCCACGGTGACGCCGCCTTGGGTGACCAGCCGTCTGGCCTCGCTCCTCGTGGGGGCAAGCTTACATGCCATCATCAGATCCAGGATGCCGATGGCGCCGTCCGCAAGCTGATCGATCGAAAGCTCCGTGGAGGGCATCCCCTCTTCATCCCCGCCGCCTGCAAAGAGCGCATGGGATGCCTGCTTTGCCTTGTCGGCTTCCTCCTTGCCGTGGACCAGGCTGGTCAGCTCGTAGGCCAGGATTTCCTTCGCCTCGTTTAGCTGGCTTCCTTCCCACTTGTCCATGTTGTCGATCTCTTCCAGCGGGAGGAAGGTCAGCATGCGGATGCATTTTAACACGTCGGCGTCGCCGGTGTTTCTCCAGTACTGATAGAATTCAAAGGGCGAAGTCTTTTCCGGGTCAAGCCATACGGCGCCCTTCGCGGTCTTCCCCATTTTTTTGCCCTCGGAATTCATGAGGAGGGTGATGGTCATAGCGTAGGCATCCTCATTTTCCGTGGTTTTCTTGCGGATCAGCTCCGTTCCGGCCAGCATGTTGGACCACTGGTCGTTGCCGCCAAACTGCATGTTGCAGTCGTAATGCTGGTGCAGGTAGTAGAAATCGTAAGCCTGCATAATCATGTAATTAAATTCCAAAAAGCTTAAGCCCTTCTCCATGCGCTGCTTGTAACATTCGGCCCGGAGCATGTTGTTGACGGAGAAACAGCCGCCAACCTCCCGCAGAAGCTCCACATAATTCAGTTTCAGGAGCCAGTCCGCATTGTTCACCATGACGGCCTTGTCAGGACCGAACTCGATAAAGCGTTCCATCTGTTTTTTGAAGCATTCGCAGTTGTGGTCGATGGTTTCTTTGGTCATCATGGAACGCATGTCGGTCCGTCCAGAAGGGTCTCCCACATGTCCGGTGCCGCCGCCGATCAAGACGATGGGCTTGTTTCCGGCCATCTGGAGCCGCTTCATCAGGCAGAGTGCCATGAAATGCCCCACGTGGAGGGAGTCGGCGGTTGGGTCAAAGCCGATATAAAACCGGGCATTGCCATTGTTGATGAGCTCCCGGATTTCCGGTTCATCCGTCACCTGGGCGATCAGACCTCTGGCCTGCAATTCTTCATAAATTTGCATGTTCTTCATCCTTTCTGAATGCTTTATAATCTGTTCATTTGTACAATAAAAAAGAATCCTGCGACATATCAGGACATTTTTGCGATTGAGTTATTGGCATTATAACAGAATGAAAGGGAAATGCAAAGGGATTTTTTGAAGAAACACTGCAAAATGAGTTTTTTTGAACCTCTGTCTGTCATTTTCATATGATAATATGAAGCATAGTAGGCAGCAGGAGAAAAAAGATGGCATACAAGGTGATTTTGGACGCAGGTCATGGAGGACGTGATCCGGGGGCCGTTTACCAGAACCGGCAGGAAAAGGACGATGCCCTCGCCCTGGCTCTCGCTGTTGGAGAGATCTTGGAGCAGGCGGGTGTTGACGTGGCCTATACAAGAACGGAGGATGTATATAATACACCTTATGAGAAGGCCGTGATGGGAAATAATTCCGGAGCCGACTATTTTATTTCCATTCACAGAAACGCCACGGCAGCTCCGGGAGGCGCGTCGGGAATTGAAACCCTTGTATATAGAAAGGGCGGAGAAGCGGAACGGCTGGCAGAAAATATCAATGACGAGTTGGAAGCACTTGGCTTTCAAAATCGGGGGATCACGGAGAGACCGAATCTGGTGGTGCTCAGGCGCACTCCCATGCCGGCCGTGCTGGTGGAAGCAGGTTTTATTGATTCCGAGAAAGATAATGAACAGTTTGACAGACAGTTCAACGAGATTGCAAGGGCCATCGCCGAAGGCTTTTTGGAAACCATAGGTATGGACGATATGGAGACTCAGACGACAGAACCGGCAAAGCCGCCGCTTTATCAGGTGCAGGTGGGCTCGTACCGTGTCCGAACTTATGCGGATCAGATGTTGGAGCAGCTTCAGGACGAGGGATTCCCTGCATGGATCGAAGCGGAAGACGGATATTTTCGCGTGAAGGTTGGCGCTTACGAAAAATTGGATAATGCTGTGCGCATGGAACAGAGGCTTCGCCAGATGGGTTATAATACATTTATCACAGCGGGAGGAAGATAATTTCGTTTTTGATGACGACAGAAAAAATGCCGGATTCTCTTCCCTGGCGAATCGACCCTATGTTAGGAAAACGCTGATTTAATCAGCGTTTTCCTAGATCGGTCAGGGAAGGGGAATCATTCCTTTGACAGGAAGAAAAATAGTTGGCCGGAATCGACAAAAAAATTTAAAAAAAGTGTTGACACGACAGATTCCGTGTGGTATATTGAATAAGCTGTCGCCGACGAAAGAAAAGAAAACGCCGGAAGACAGGACAGAACCTTGATAATTGAACAGTATATTCCAACCCCTGAAGTTTCTTTAAAAAGAAGTTTCAGAGAACAGGTCCGGAAGGTCATGGGACCGGAAAGACCAACCTAACAACAGTAAACGGGATATAGGAAAAGAGCTAGAGCTTATCCTA
>CAJUOF010000158.1 GCA_910587905.1 uncultured Lachnospiraceae bacterium | reverse complement strand
CATTCGGTATGGATATCCAGGAGCCTCAGCCCTTCCAGTGTCCCTTTTTCCGTCCTGTAATCATTCCCCAGAAGCTGATATCCGCCGCAGACGGCCAGGAGAACCCCGTTTTCCTCCACGTACCGGACGATGGCCTTTCGATTTTCCAAAAGATACCTGCCGGCAATGGCCTGCTCTCTGTCGGATCCTCCGCCAAGAAGCAGAATGTCCACCCCGGACAAGTCCAGGCATTCCCCCGCACGAAAGGAGACCGTCTCTGCCTCCATGCCTCTCCACAAAAGCCGCTTTTCCAGACATCTCACATTTCCCCTGTCCCCGTAAAGATTCAGCAACTCCGGATATAAGCATCCGATGGTCAGCTTCCACTTCAATTCCTCCACGCTCCTTTCTCCGTCCTCCTAAGCTTCTTCAAAAGCCTGCCCGTCCGGTACAGTCCGGAATAATTGACGATCACATAGAGATTTCCCGTCCCGGTCCGCAGAAGCTCCCGGATGGGTTTTAACAATTCCTCCGAGACCAGGCAGGGAATGTTTTCATATTTCAGTCTCACCTCCATGTCATAGCGCCGGCTCCCGGTAGCCACCACCGTTTTCACTTCTGTCCCCAAGAGCCGCTCAAACTCCACGTCCCAGAGCCAGGAGACATCCCGTCCGTCCGGAACCTCGTCGTTGATCTGGAATACCAGATCCTTCGGCTCCGGATCCTGGGCCAGGAGAGCCAGCTTCTGCTGAAACCCCACCGGATTTTTTGCCAGGTGAAGCTGCACCCTGGAATCCCCGATCAAAAACACCGACTCCCTGCGGTTTCCATAATCAAAACCGGCCACGCCTTCTCTGAAATGCTCCATGGGCGCCCGCGACTCCCGGAGGGCACTGTAGGCGGCAAGGGTATTATACACCTCATAAGGAGAACAGGTCCTTGCCAAAACCGGCCGGCCATTGAGCGCAAAAGAGTACCAGTTTTCCAACCGCTTGATATCCGAGGCCGTGTATCTGGGTTCCGGCCGGCCAAAGCCACAGCCGGGACAGCGGTAGTCCCCGAGCTGTCCGTACTGGATCCTCCTGTATTCCAGCCTGCTCCCACAAAACCAGCAAAAGCTTCCCTCTCTGTTTCCGGATTGAAAGGCTTCCCCGCAAAAAGTTTCCTCAATTCCATAAGCTGCCTGCGGATTTTCGCATCGGATGGCAATCCGCCTTAGAAGACAGTCGTCCCCGTTGTAAATGACCTTTGCATGTTTCACGAGACGAAGCGCCCCCTCCAGCCTCTCCAAAGTCCGGTCCACTTCACCGGAACGGTCCAGTTGATCCCGAAAAATATTGGTGAGAATCACCACGTCCGGCTTCATCTGCCCAAGGATCTCCTCCGCCGCCAGCTCGTCCACCTCCAGGCAGGCGTAGTCTGCGGTAAGCCTCCCGGTAAACCCGGCCGCCTCCACAAAAGCGGAAAGCACCCCTGCCGGCAGATTCGCTCCGGTCCGATTACAGACCACCTGCTCTCCTTCCCGCTCCAGGCATTCACAGATCATGCGGTTGACCGTCGTCTTCCCATTGGTCCCCGTCACCACGAACACCTCCTTCTCCACCATACCGGAAAGCAGGGACAGAAGGTCCGGCATCAAAAATCCCGCCACGGTCCCCGGAAGCACAGCCCCCTTCCCCCGCCCGAAAAGCCGGCTCATGGAACCTGCCAGCTTTCCAAGCATGATCGCCAGGTAAAATCTCAGCCTTCTCATGCCGCATTTCTCCTTTCTAATATAATTCTTATTAGGCGTTTGCGAAACTCAAAAACCTGTCGAATATTCTGACAATATTTCCGGGAAAAGCCCTTTGCGCCGTGGAAGCAAGACCAGGGAAGGCGGGAGGGACTCTTTCCCGAGTGCCTTCTGCGGTTCTGGGCTTGCTGGAACGCTTGGCGCAGCAGGCTCCCGCCGGACATATTGGCAGAATATTCTCGTAAATTTATGTTTCGCAATTGCCTAAT